>CACZOL010000077.1 GCA_902782705.1 uncultured Selenomonadaceae bacterium | reverse complement strand
CGCGGTACGGCCGGGCGGTGTAGTCGTCTATAGTACATGTACGATAGAGCCTGCCGAAAATGAGGAATTGGTTCGTGGTTTTTTGGCAGCGCATAAAGAATTTGTACAGGAAACGGCGGGCGCGTATTTGCCGCTGCGCCCGTCAAAGAGCGGTATGGTGCAGTTTTATCCGCAGCGCGACGGAATCGACGGTTTTTTCATTGCGCGGCTCAAGCGGAAGGAAGCGTGAGAAATGGATAATCTTTTCGGCTTGACCGTTGAAGCGCTTGGCGAGAAATGCGTAGCTTTGAATATTCCCGCATATCGGGGGAAGCAGATTGCGGAATGGATGTATCGGAAAGGCGCGGCTTCTTTCGATGTGATGACGAACCTGTCGAAAGCGCTTCGCGCGGACATGGCACGTTCGTTTTCGATTGTACGGGCAAAATGCGTGGAGCGTTGGGATTCTTCGGACGGCAAGACGTCGAAATTTTTGCTGGAGTTTCCCGACGGCGTGGCAGTGGAAACGGTATTGATGCGTCAGCCTTACGGCAACAGCGTATGCATCTCGACGCAGGCGGGATGTGCGATGGGCTGCGCGTTTTGCGCGTCCACGCTCCATGGCGTGACGAGAAATCTTACGGCGAGAGAAATGCTGGACGAGGTGCTCTTTATTGACGAGATGCTCCGCATCGAGGAACAGAAAGTCGATACGATGGTGCTGATGGGCTCCGGCGAGCCGATGATGAATTATGAGAACGTGCTCACGTTTTTACGGCTTGTGCATGCGCCGTATTGTCTGAATATGGGCTATCGAAACGTTTCGGTGTCCACTTCTGGAATCGTTCCGGGCATAGAGCGGCTGGCGGAGGAGGGGCTTCCCGTCACGTTGTCCATTTCCCTGCACGCACCCGACGATGAGCTTCGTTCGACGCTGATGCCGATCAACCAAAAATACGGCGTGTGCGAAGTGGTGGCGGCAGGGCGCGCTTACGCTGAGAAAACGAAGCGGCGGGTCACATACGAGTATATTTTGATTCGAGGCGTCAACGACAGGGAAAAAGACGCAAAAGCTTTGGCGGCGCTCCTTCGGGGACAGCTTGCGAATGTGAATCTCATTCCGATAAATCCGGTCGTGGAGCGAAATTGGGCGCGTCCGACGACAGAGGAAATCCAAAAATTCTGCCGTGCGTTGGAGCGGCTCCATGTTGCTGCGACGGTTAGGCAGGAAATGGGCGCCGACATCCAGGCGGCCTGCGGTCAGCTTCGCAATCGTAGGCTGGAAGAAGGCGGCGGCGATTTTGACTAATGCGCGTTTGCGCCGTATAATAATATAGAGATTAATGCGCACAGAAAAGCGTTGGGAGGGATTCATATGGGATCCTTTTTGCAGAAATATTTACCGGCTTTTTTCGGTCAAAAGTTTTCGGGCGAGCTGGAGCCGGCGGAGATACGAAAAGCGCTGGAGAATGAAATTCTCGAGCGTCGCAAGCAGACGAAGAACGGATATATCGTGCCGAACACTTATAAGATACGGCTGGGCACAGAAGACTATCAGCGCTTATCTTCCTTGCGGCTCATGGAGGACATGACCGTTTTTGTGGAAAAAGTGCTGATTCAATCTGACAGTTTTATGGACGGCACGCTTGCTTTGCGTCTCAGTGAAGACGAGTCTATGGAAGCGGGCGATTTGGAAGTGTTTTCCCGTTATGAGGATTTGCAGCCGAAAGAGGCGGCAGACACGGATTCCAATACGCTGGTGCTCTCCCGTTCCGATTTTACGCGGCCACTGAATCTTCCGCCGGTTCGTCGGCTCGCTTCTTTGCGTGTCGTTCGGGGGATAGATGCGAAAGCGTATCTTGAGATCGGCGAGCGAAAAGTATATCTTGGACGCCGGGATCAAAACGATTTGATTTTGACGGATCTCAACGTGTCGCGTTTGCACGCGTCGATTGAATACGAGCGTCACCGGCACGTGATTCGGGACGCCGGAAGCTTGAACGGGCTTTTTGTCAACGGGGTAAAAATGTCGGACGCGTGCCTTTTGCCCGGCGACGAAATCGGAATCGGAAACACCCTGCTTCGTTATGAGGTGCTTTAAGATGACACAAGTATACTTGGCTACGGATATAGGACCGAGCCGAGAGAGCAATGAAGACGCCGTCGCCGCGCTTGGACGCGAGACGTATGTGGTTGCCGACGGCATGGGCGGATATACGTCTGGCGAAGTGGCGAGCAAAATGCTTGTCGATGCGGTTCGTGAGGCGCTCATGCCGCAGGAGCATTTTAACGAAAACGGCCTGAAAAATGCGATGCTTCGTGCCAACGAGGAAATCATGAAAACGGTACGAAGCAATCCGGAATACGCCGGCATGGGAACTACGGCGACGATATGCCATCGCGAAGGAGATGAAATCGCGTGGGCACACGTCGGGGACAGCCGGTTTTATCTTTTGCGGCGAGGATCGCTTCAACAGATCACGAAGGATCACTCCCTCGTTTCCGAGCTGGTGGCCAACGGTTCTATCACCCCGGAACAAGCGATGACACACCCGAAACGCAACGTGATTACGCGCGCGGTGGGCGTTTCCGAAGATCTTGCCGTCGATACGGGACATTTTCGTGCGGAGCCGCAGGACATATTATTGCTTTGCAGCGACGGGCTGACGACGGTTTTGCCGGAAAGCGAGCTTTGTGCGCTGCTGCTTCACGCTGTTCCTGCAGGAAAAGACGCCGCACAGTATTTGGTCAGTCGCGCAATCGAGGCGGGAAGTCATGACAATATCAGCGCAATCGTTGTAGTTTATGACGCGTAAACAAAACAACCCAAGGGAAACGCTGACAATACATCGGAAGTATTTTGGAGGGAAGCAACGTGGAACGAGGCGTCTTGGAAGAGCGGTACGAGCTTCTTGAACATATCGGCGGCGGCGGAATGGCGGACGTCTATAAGGCGCATGATACGGTGCTGGATCGTATGGTTGCGGTTAAAATTCTGCACGCGCAGCTGGCCGGAGACGAAGATTTTTTGGAGAAATTCCATCTTGAGGCAAAAGGGGCGGCGCGTTTGTCACACCCGAATATTGTCGGAATTTACGACGTCGGGCAAGATGCGGAACGCCACTATATCGTTATGGAATATATTGCGGGGGAAACGCTGAAAAAGAAGATTCAGCGGGAGGGCAGGCTGTCCGTGGAAGAATCCCTGCGCATAGCGAAGGAAATCGCACGCGCTTTGCGGGAAGCACACGCGAATAATTTGGTGCATTGCGATATCAAACCGCACAATATTTTGGTCACGCCGGACGGGCGGGTAAAGGTCGCGGATTTTGGAATCGCGCGGGCGATTACTTCTTCGACGATGACGTACAACGGAAATGTCGTCGGCTCCGTGCATTATTTTTCACCGGAGCAGGCGAAGGGGACGAAAATTACGCCGAAGTCGGATATCTATTCTCTCGGTGTCGTCCTTTATGAAATGCTGACGGGAGAGCTTCCCTTCACGGGAGAAACGACGGTAAGCATCGCGTTGAAACATTTGCAGGAAGAGCCAAGACCTGTCTGTCAGCATGACCGGACATTGCCGCCGATGGTCGAGGCGATTGTGCAAAAGGCGATGGCAAAAGACCCGTTGGATCGTCCGAGCAGCAACGAACTGATTGACGATATCCAGCATGCGGAGCGTTTTCTCGGCTTCGACGGCGGTCATGACGCAGGCGAGGCGGATCCCTTTGCGACGCGGCTCATGCCGCGCGTTGATGTGGAGGCGCTGCCGGACGAAGCGGAAGATGAAGAGGATGGCTTGGTGAAGCCCTTCTTCAAGTCAAAAGTTTTCATGGCAGCGGCGATTTTCCTGATTTTTCTCGGATTCACGGTTGGTGCGTTCTTGGCTTTCGGTAAGTTTTGGAGTATGGCGGAAGTGCAGGTGCCGGACGTTAAGGAACGCCCGATGGCGCTGGCTAAGGAACTCCTTGAAACGTCGAAGCTGCGCGTTTCTATCGTCGAGCAATACGATGCGAAAGTATCTGCGGGTCAGGTTATTTCTCAGTCGCCGGACGCGGGTACGATGGTCAAGGAACAACGTGTTGTGACCATTTATGTCAGCAAGGGCGGCGAAGAACTGACCATGCCGAATTTGAAAGGGCTTTCCCGCCTTTCAGCGGAAAGCAAGCTGAAAAATATGGGCCTTGTCGTTGGCGCCGTTTATGAGAAAGTCTCCGATCAGGAAGCGTGGACGGTATTGGAACAGGAGCCGGCCGAGGGGAAAAAGATTGCGAAGGGGCAGAGCGTCGAACTTACCGTCAGCAAGGGAAAACAGATCAAATTGGTGCGGGTGCCCGACTTTTCCGGCGGCACGTTAGACGCGGCGAAGGATCGGCTCAAGCAACTTCGACTTTCCGTCGGCTCGGTGACCTCCGAGAAAAGCCGTCAGGCGGCGGGCACGATTCTCTATCAGTCGCCGCGTGCGGGAACGGACGTCGACGAGGAAACGACGGTCGACTTTGTCATTGCGGCACCGATGGGGCCGAGTACGCCGCCGCCTGTCGACAAAAACGAACCGGAAAAGAAAGACGACGGTCCCGTGAAGCCGCCGAGCCGGACAAACGACGCCGGGAAACGATAAGGAAACACCGAATAAGTCTCTTTCGCCCTTGCCGGTTCTTTTTCCGTCATGCTGCGGCAGATGTCGCTCGACGTAGCTATGCTACGACTTCGCGCCATCTTTCTTGCCTGACGAAAAAATCCCTCGGCAAGGACATAAATTGACTTAATCGTTGTTTCCATAAAGAATTTGAAAAGAGGGAACAAACGATGTTGAAAATCGCCCCGTCGATCTTGTCGGCGGATTTTTCCGCACTGGGCGCGGAACTGAAAAGAGTAGACGCAGCGGGTGCCGACTATATCCATATCGACGTGATGGACGGACAATTTGTTCCGCAGATTACCATCGGTTCTCCCGTGGTCAAAGCGCTTCGTTCGTATACGAAAAAAACTTTTGACGTACATTTGATGGTGGAGAGCCCGGAAGCGCAGATTGACGCTTTTGCTGACGCAGGCGCGGATATCATTTCGTTTCATGTGGAAGCGGCAAAGCATGGGCATCGGATCGTGCAGGCGATTCACGGCTGCGGGTGCAAAGCGGCAATCGCTTTGAATCCGGGAACGCCTGCCGTAATGGCTGAGCCATATATTGCGGACGTGGATATGGTGCTCGTAATGACTGTTAATCCGGGTTTCGGCGGACAGAAATTTATTTCTTCTACGCTGGAGAAAATCCGGAAGGTGCGTGCGATGATTACAGCGTCGGGACGCAGCATAGAGCTGGAAGTGGACGGCGGCGTCAACGCGGATACGGCAAAACTTGTCGTTGAAGCTGGGGCCGATGTGCTCGTGGCGGGCTCGGCGGTTTTTGGCAGCGATGATCTGGTCGAGGCAATCCGCAGGATTCGCGTGAAGTAAGGCAACGTGTGGAGAAGGAACAGGAGGGTCCCGTTCTTGGAGGATATACAAAACAGTGTCGATTCTCGTGGAATCGCGATTCAACATGTTGGCGTGCGAGAAATTCATCTGCCGTTCCGAATTCGAACAAAGGACGGAGATTTCCAGCAAGTATTGGCAAGGATTTGCTTTACGGTTTCCCTGCCGCAGGAATACAAAGGCACGCATATGAGCCGCTTTATGGAGATTTTGGACCAATGGAGCAATCGACCTCTTGCGGAGCCTGAAATGGAATCGATTCTTGACGAGGCGCTGGAACGGCTTTCTTCGGCTTCGGCCAATATTGAAATCCGTTTCAAATACTTTATCAAGAAAGCTGCGCCGGTCAGTGGCAAATTATCGTTGCTCGATCTTGATTGCTGTTTTTACGGGCGGAAGGAAAAAGGAAAAGGCTTTGTGTTTGAACTGGGCGTCGACGTGCCGTCTACGTCCCTTTGCCCGTGCAGCAAATCTATCTCTCGTTATGGCGCGCATAACCAGAGAGGTGTCATGTCTGCGCGGTTACGTTTTCGGGAAGGCTACGAATGCATTTATATCGAGGACTTGGCCGATTTGATGGAGCGGCAGGCTTCAAGCCCGCTGTATCCGCTCTTGAAGCGCGAAGATGAGAAATATGTGACGGAGCACGCCTATGAAAACCCGAAATTCGTGGAGGACATGCTTCGCGATCTTGTCATCGTTTTGCGGGCTTTGCCCGGATTGGAGTGGTTTTCTGTTTCCTGCGAAAACTTCGAGTCCATTCATAATCACAACGCGTACGCCAGTTACGAGGAAATGGTGCAATGAAGCGGCTGATTGTAAACGCGGATGATTTTGGCCTGCATTCCGCGGTCAATCGTGGTATTATAGAAGGGTATAAGAACGGTTGTATTCGAAGCACATCGTTTGTAGCCTCAGGGGCGGCAGCAGAAGAGGCGGCGATGCTCGCAAGGGAAAATCCTGGGCTCGGCGTCGGAATTCATTTGACGCTTGTGGCGGAGCGGCCGGTATTGCCGCCGGAAAAAATCCCGAGTCTTGTGGATGGCGACGGGCGCCTTTTGCCGGATCATGTAGCGTTTATTCGGCGTTATATGACGGGCGGCGTTCACATGGATGAACTTCGTGCGGAATGCGAGGCGCAGATTTTGCGGGCGCGGCAGATGGGCGTCCGGCTCACGCATATCGACAGCCATCAGCATCTTCACGTGCTTCCCGGTGTGATTCGGCTCATTACCGCGCTGGCGAAGGAATACGGCTTTTCTAAAATGCGGCTGCCGGCGGAGGCATTTCTTTTCAACGGCGGATTTCATGCTTCTGCCGGTCGATATATTGCGAAATGCGGGCTTACGTTTTGTGCGCTCATGGCAAAGAGAGAAATGAATCGAGTCGGGATTTTGACGCCGGACGCCTTTTTTGGCATGCTCACGGGAGGCAACATGTTTTCGCCTCGATTTATGGCAATCCTTCGAGCGCTGCCCGACGGTGTTTCGGAGATTATGGTACACCCAGGTACAGACAATTACGTTTTGGATGATATTTACCATTGGCGCTACCATTGGGAAGAAGAACTGGCCTCTGTAACGTCGGACGAGGCGCGAGATTATGTGGAAGCGCATGGAATTCGGTTGATTTCGTATGAGGAGTTAACGAATGGGGAAATTCTATAGGCGGCTGGCGCTTCTTATAGTGCTGGTGCTTGTAATATCTGGCGCCGTAATTTATTTTACGGTCGATATCCATACGCTTGCGAATCTGACGATGTTCCAGCCGTGGTCGCTGGCGTTGGCGCTGCTTTTTGTCGGCGTAGGACTCTTTCTCGACGGCAGCCGATTGATGCATCTCGTTCATATCTCCCATGAGGAGATTACGTTTTCTCAAGCTGTGCAGGTTGTGTTTGGGAATTATTTTCTTGCGCTTTTGACGCCAGGCGCGACAGGCGGGGCGGTAGCGCAGATGATGTTTCTTCGGCATGCGGGCGTGCCGACCGGAAAAGCGACGGTACTCGTTTTCGTTCGGACGGTCGTTTCGATTCTATTCTTGATTTTGTGCATGCCGTTTATCTTCATGCATGAGGCGCATATTTTGCCTGGTGTTTCCAACGGCAAGCTCATGATGATTTCTTTTCTCGCTTTCGTCGTCATGCTGTTTCTCATTTGGGGCGTCAGCTCCAATCTTTTGGGGCAGCTCGTCGTTCGCTTGGCGCGCAAGCTTTCGCCGGTGCGGCGGCGTTCATTGATTCACATATACCGCGATACACGAAATGCCGTTCGATTGTTGGGACAATCCCCAAAGGCGATGCTGCTTGTTTTTATGGAATCGGGTCTTTCCCTGATTTGTATATACGCGATTGTCCCGTGTCTGTTGCTTGGACTGGGTGTTTACGATGCAGATTGGTACGCGGTCATGGGGCGCATGATCTTTTTGAACATGTTGCTTTATTTTACACCGACGCCGGGCGGTTCCGGCATAGCGGAGGGCGGTTTTGTCCTATTGTTCAACGAGACGGTTCCGCAGGGATTGGTCGGTATCGTTGCCGTGTGCTGGCGGCTCATTGCGGAATATATCCCGTTTCTGATCGGGTTTTATTATACGATTAAGGTCTTTGGCGTGACTTTCCTTAAGAAAAAAGAGGAGTCCGAGCAAAGTCTTTAATAAGGATTCACTGAACAGTCCCTGTATGCCCTTATTGCGTCTTTTTCGTCAGGAAAGGTCATGCATGGCTTATTCATGGATTCCTTGAAAGATTTATATTTTAAGGAGTATTTAAAAGCGGGGAGGAAAATTTATGTTGAAGTACACTTATTACGGACACGCCTGTTTTTTGCTGGACGACGGCACGCATAAGGTGCTTGCAGACCCGTTTTTGACGGGAAATCCGAAAGCCGCGATTGCGCCAGATAAAGTGCAATGCGACTATATCTTGGTTTCCCACGCGCACGGTGACCATCTGGGCGACGCAGCGGCTATCGCGAAACGTACGGGAGCGACAATCGTGGCTATCCCCGAAGTGATAGGTCTTTGCAACGAACAGGCGGGAACGGAACTGAAGGCTCACGGCATGAATCTGGGCGGTTCCGTCAAGCTGCCGTTCGGCAAGGTACGTATGACGCTTGCGCTGCACAGTTCGGGCGTAGCCGGCGGAATCGCTTGCGGCTTCGTGATTCAGATGGGCGGCAAGACGGTTTATTTTGCCGGAGATACGGCGTTGTTCCATGATATGAAACTGATCGGGCGCAAGGATTCCATCGATTACGCGCTTTTACCAATCGGCGACAACTACACGATGGGTCTTGAAGACGCGGCGCTTGCGGCGCAATGGCTGAACGCGGCCAATGTGATTCCGATTCATTACGACACTTGGCCCGTCATTGAACAGGACGTCAAAAAATATCAGGAACTCACAGAGTCGAGCACGCGGGCGCACGTGCATATCGTACAGCCGGGAGAATCGCTGGAGTTAAAATGACAGATCGTGGCGGCGAAGAAAAGCTGATCGTGATTCTGGGGCCGACGGCGACGGGAAAAACGCGGCTCGCCGTCGCTTTGGCAAAGGCATTGAAGACGGGCATTGTGTCAGGGGATTCCATGCTCGTTTATCGCGGCTTTGACGTTGGAAGCGCGAAACCGGACGCGCAGGAACGCGATGGCGTACGACATGCGTTGATTGACGTTCTGGAGCCGACAGCGGCTTTCAATGTGACCGATTTTCAGCGTCTGGCGGCAGAGGAGATTCATGGCGCCAATGTGCGCGGCGAGATACCGATTCTTGTCGGCGGTACGGGCCTTTATCTGAAAGCCCTTCTGGAGGGTTACCGTTTCAATCAAGAGCCGGAAGACAACGAATATCGGGCGTCCTTGGAGGCGCTTGCGAAGGAACGCGGCAAGGCGTACGTGCATGAAATGTTGGCGCAGGTCGACGCGGAATCAGCGGCACGTCTTCATGTCAACGATTTTCGCCGCGTCGTTCGCGCGCTGGAAGTTTGGCATGCGGGGCGGGCGAAAATTTCGCGGGAAAAAGAGTCAGATCGTCTCGTTTATGACGCATGCGTGTTCGGCCTTCGATGTGAGCGAGGCCTCTTGTATCGACGGATCGAGGAACGGGTGGACGCGATGATTGCGTCGGGACTTGAAGCGGAAGTTCGTCGTTTGTTGGCAAATGGCGTGCCGCGTGACGCACAGGCGATGCAGGGCATCGGCTATAAAGAAATGGCGGCGTATATAGAAGGGGCATTGACGCTGGACGAAGCCGTCGATGAAATCAAAAAAGCGACTCGTCATTTTGCGAAACGGCAAATCACTTGGTACAAAAAAATGCCATATATTCACTGGCTTGACGTTGACAAACTTTCCTTCGAGGAGCTTGTCCAAGAATCGTTGGCGGAGATAAATGAAAGATATATTAAATAAAACAAGGGGAGATTGCAATGGGGGCAAAGCCGATAAACTTGCAGGATTCTTTTCTGAATCAAGCGCGAAAGGAGAATGTGGGCGTCATTATTCATTTGGTCAATGGCTTTCAGATCAAAGGGAACGTCCGTGGTTTTGACAATTTTACCGTCATTTTGGATTCCATGGGCAAGGAGCAAATGATTTACAAACATGCGATTTCGACGATTACGCCGTCGCGTCCGCTTTCCGGTTCGTTTGAGGCGGAGAAGGAATAAAAGTTGAAGCAGACCGTCGCGTAAAAACGCGGCGGTTTTCTTGTAGCATTCTATTTGTGAGGAAGTATATTATGAGAACAAGGGGATTTGAGATTGTCGGCGCTTATGCAGGAAAGGGAATCAATATTCCTGTCCGTGAGACGGCGTGCAGCGCGGGTTACGACCTTGCCGCAGCGGAGGACGTTACGCTGCCTCCGCATCAGGTTACGCTTGTGCCGACGGGATTGAAGGCGTACATGCAGCCTGATGAATATTTGGGGCTTCATATCCGGTCGGGATTTTCCGTGCGCAATAAGGTTTCCTGTGTCAACGGGGAAGGAATCATAGATTCGGATTACTACGGCAACGAGAAAAATGAAGGGCACATAATGGCACCGCTCCTCAATCACGGGGATAATCCGGTGGAAATACAAAAGGGGACGCGGATCGTGCAGGGTATTTTTTATCGTTATTTGCCTGCAGACGGCGATGAAATCGGCGTCGGTGCGGCGCGGCGCGGAGGATTGGGGTCGACCGGACGCGGGTGAATCACGAAAAAAGTCCGCGTTTCGCGGGAGGAACGAGCATGGCCAAACTGGAATTTATATTGGGACGCGCGGGCGCGGGCAAAACGGAAACGTGTCTGTGCGCGATGTGTGCGAAAATGGAGCGGGAGCCGATAGGGCGCCCGCTGCTTTTGATTGTGCCGGAGCATATGACGTATCAAGCAGAACGTACGTTGGCGGAGCGTATGGGGAGCGGCGGCACGATGCGAAGCGTCGTGTCCGGTTTTCGGCGCCTGGCGTGGCGCGCGGCGGAAGAAAAACTGCCGCGAATGACGGAAATCGGAAAACGGCTGATTTTGAAAAAAATCGTCGAACGGCGTGCGGAAGAACTCACGGCGCTTGCTCGCGGCGCGGGACAACGCGGTTTCACGGCGGCGCTGGCGGAGACGATCGAGGAATTGAAAGCCTGTCACGGAACGCCGACGGCTCTGCGTGAGGCGGCGGAACTTGTCGAGAATAAACATTTAGGACAGAAGCTCTCGGACATTTCGATTTTGTACGGGGATTTTTTGGAAGAAACGAAAAATCGTTTTGAGGACGCAGAGGACCGTATGGAAAAACTGGCGGCGGCCGTTCAGGAAAATCCTTTTTTTTCCGGCATTGAAGTCTGGCTGGACGGGTTTGTCTTTTTCAACCCGCAGGAACGCAACGTCCTGCGCGCTTTTTTGCGCACCGCAGATGACGTGCATATTACGCTGCCGTTGGACAGGGACGTCGACGTACAGGAAGACGTGGGTGCGGCGGCGCTTTTTTACCGTGCAGCGCGTACTTTGCAATTGCTGAAACAGCTGGCGGACGAGGAAGGCGTTTCTTATACGACGCGCGTTTTGGGAGCCCCGCGACGATTTGCGGCAGACGCACAGGGGCTTGCTGCTGTTGAGCGGGGACTTTTCCGTTTTCCGATACGAGCGGAGCGGCATCTGGAAAAAACATGCGGCGTGTGCGTCATCGAGGCGGCGACGCGGCGTTTGGAAATGGAAACGGCAGTGGCGGACATGGTTCGCCTTTGCCGTGAGGAAGGATTTCGCTGGCGAGATATCGGCGTCTTGCTTCGTGACGCAGATAATTACGGAGAGCTTTTGGAATATACGCTGAAAGAATACGGCGTGCCGTTTTTCAGCGACAGGAAGCGCGCGGGCGTTCATCATCCGCTGGCGGAACTCGTTCGTTCGGCGTTGGAGACGTTGACGGGCGGTTGGGATTATGACGACGTGTTTCGATGTGTCAAGACTGATCTTTTCCCATTGACACGAGACGAAGCGGATATCCTTGAAAATTATGTGCTGGAGTTCGGCGTTCGGGGCAGACGTGCTTGGAGCCGCGAATGGCAATATTTTCATATGCGTCCGGCCGCGTTCGGAACGGACGAAGCGGAGAATGAAGCACGCGGAAAAGAGCGGCTGGAGACGCTGAATCGGATTCGAAATAAAGTGGCGACTCCTTTTGCCGAGCTTTCAGAGGCGATGCGGGCGGCGGACGTGGCAGGGAAGACGCGTGCAATGTATGAGTTCCTATTGCGCCTCGACGTGCCGGACACTTTAGCGAGTTGGACAGAGGACGCGGAAAAAGCTGGTCTCAGGGAAGAAGCGAAAGAGCATCGTATGATTTGGGGCGCTGTCATGGAACTCTTCCAACAGATGGCGACGGTCGCCGGAGAGGACAAGGTTTCTCTCTCGGATTATTCGGCGCTTTTGGCAGACGGATTGGATGCGCTGGAGATTTCTTTAATACCGCAAGGAATCGATTCGGTGACAATCGCTTCTTTTGACCAAAATAGCTTGAACAATATTCGCGCTCTCTATATTTTCGGAGCGAACGAGGGCGTGATGCCGCGTCGTCCTTCAGTGGGAGGCCTGCTCTCCGATGCGGACCGGACGTTGCTTGCGGCGGAGGGTGGAAAAGTTCGGCTGGAGTTTGCGCGGACGATGGAGGAAGAGAGCTGCGGGGAAAATTATCTCTTATATCATGGTTTTACCGAGGCGAAAGAACGCCTTTGGGTTTCATACGCGCTTGCGGACAGCGAAGGTCAGGGGATTGGAGCTTCGTCCGTTGTCGCGCGCCTTTTGAAACTTCTGTCGATTCCTTTGAGATCTGTGCCGCTTGAAGGGATGGAGCGAAACGACGAGCTTTTGTTCACGACGGGGGCGCGCGCTGTTTCCCGACTTGCGCCCGCACTTCGCGAGTATGTTGCGCATCAAGGGAAAAAGGACGAAATGGCATGGGCGGAAGTGTATAATTGGGCTCTTTCCCATAGCGGAGAGCGATTGGAGCGGATAGTCAAAGGCGCGCTGTCTCAGGGTAAAAGCGAATCGCTGCCGTCTGCGCTTGCGCGGCAGATATTTACGCGCGGACAGCGTTTCACAGGCAGTGTGACGCAGTTTGAAAATTATCATGCGTGTCCGTTCCTGTATTTCGCGAAATACGGGCTTCATTTGCAAGAACGTGCAGAGCGGGGATTCCGTCCGCTGGAACTTGGAATTTTATTGCATGATGTTATGCGGCGGTTTGGCGAGAAAATGCGGCGGGAAGGACGCGCGTGGTCGGACGTTTCACCGGAAGAACGTGCCGTTTTTGTGCGGGAGACGGTTGCCGGTGAAACGGCGGAGCTGCAAAATGCGATTTTAACGAGTACGGCGCAATATCGGGCGCTGACCGCGCGTATCGAGGAGACCGCCGACAGCGCTATCGCGCGTCTTTCGGCTTGGAACGGTGCGAGCGAGTTCGTTCCGCGATTTTTTGAACTTTCTTTCGGCGAAGGGAAAGCGGCGGGCCCCGTATTGTCCTGCGCGCTCTCCAACGGCATTTCCCTCGACGTGACAGGGCAGATTGATCGTATTGACTGCATGGAAGCGCGGGATGCAGAAGGGGGACGACAGAAGTATTTCCTCATTTTGGATTACAAGACGGGGGAAGCGGAACTGGATGTCTTCGACGTTTATTACGGGTTGCGGCTCCAGCTTTTGACGTATATGGAGGCGGCGGCGCGCTTTTTCCGACGGGGAGGGACAGGGGATGCGTTTCCGGCGGGTGTCCTGTACTGCGCGCTAAAAAATCCTGCGGTGCGTCTTGCGCATAAACAAGACGGCGCGGAGGCGGCAAAAGAATTGGCCTCACGGCTTCGTATGACGGGCTGGCTGCTGAACGACTCGTCGATAGTGCGAAGCGTCGATCCCAGTGAAGCGCATATCCGTGTGCGGCTGACGAAGAACGGTATCCACGGACAGGATAGAGGAAAAGTCAAAACGGCAAAAGAATTCGCGCTGCTTTCGGCGCATACGATGAAAATGCTGCAAACGGCGGGGCAAAACGCGCTTCAAGGCGAAATCTCCGCGTCTCCCTACCGAACGAAAACAAAGGCAGCTTGTGCGTATTGTCCGTTTGGGGACGTTTGCGGATTTGATCCTCAGATTGGATATAAATATCGAAAGCTCGACGATTCGGTTGATTTTCTGAAAGAAATGGAAGAGAAGGAGGAAGTACGTTGATGGGAACGGGCAAAGATACTCCTTCGGCAGGTCAGCGGCGCGCCATGGAGACGGGAGACCGCAATCTCCTTGTCTCGGCTGCGGCGGGGTCAGGAAAAACGTATACGCTCGTTGAAAGAATCGTCCGTAATATCGTCGCGGGCAAATACCGTGTAGACGAGCTCATGGTCGTGACGTTTACGAATGCGGCGGCGGCGGAAATGCGGGAGCGCATCGAGAAAAAACTCATGGCGGAAGTAGCGGAGCACCCGGAGCTGGCGCGACAGCTTGTTCTTTTGCCCGGCGCGTCCATATCGACGATGCACTCTTTTTGCCAGCGGCTCGTTCGGGAAAACTTCACGGCGATCGATATCGATCCGAAATTTCGGATTGTCAGCGATCAGGAGCGCGTGTTGATTCGTCAGCGTGTAATCGAGGAACTGTTCGAGGCGCAATATGAGACGCAGGACGAAGACTTTTTGCGTTTTGCCCGCGTCTACGGCACTGACCGGAACGATGAAGCACTCTATGAAATGGTGCTGGATTTGTATGATTTTGCGGAGAGCCAAGCGGATCCGGCGGCATGGCTTTCCAAGACGGCGGCGCTTTTTTCCCTGTCGGACGGGAAGACGATGGAAGATACGGTCTGGTATGCTGAAATGACGAAGCAGATTCGCCGGACGCTGGATGTGTGCGCTGCTGCGGCGGCCTACTATGAAGAAATGGCGGCGCGAGATGCTTTGCCGGCTTACGCCGACGCTTTCGGTTCGGACATGACGCTTGTCGCACGCCTTTCCGGCGCGTCGCAAAGCGGAAATTGGGAGGAAATGCGTGAAGCGTTTTCCGCGCCGACGGCGTATCCGGAGCTTCGGCAACGGGGCGCGAAAGTCGATGAGAAAACGAAAAAATTCTATACGGATGGGCGGGACAAGGAAATCAAAAAGCCGCTTGCGGATCTCGTCAAGACGTATTTTACCGAGGATGCCGAGGCGGTTCTGGACGACTTGCGCGCGACGGGAGCGGAGGCGGCAACGATTTGCCGCCTCGCGCAGGAGTTTGCGAAAGCTTTTTCCGAGGCGAAACGGAAAAAAGCGCTGCTGGATTTCGATGATCTGGAGCATTACGCGCTCATGATCTTGGCGCAGGACAATGTAGTCGAGGAGCTTAAATGCCGATATAAGGAAATCATGGTGGACGAGTACCAAGACACGAACGGCGTGCAGGAAGCGATTTTGCAGCGAATTACAAACGGACGCAATCTTTTCATGGTGGGCGACGTGAAGCAAAGCATCTATCGTTTTCGCCTCGCAGATCCGTCGCTTTTCACGGAAAAAAGAGATGCGTATCGAAGGGGCGACGCGTCAGGTGAATGCGTCGAGCTGGGAGAGAATTACCGGAGCCGTCCCGAGGTGCTGGCGGCGGTCAATTTCTTGTTTTCACAGCTCATGGTCTATCCGGAGACGGAGCTTAGTTACGACAGGAGCGCCGCTCTGTACGCACGCGCCGATTATCCCGAGAATCTTGAAGGCAAGAGCTTTGCGGGCGCTCCGACAGAGCTGCTGCTCGTGCAGGGAGGAGGCGCGAAGGGAGTCGATGAACTGCAAGGCATGGAGGCGGAAGCGGAAATCGTCGCTGGAAAACTTCGTGCGATGATGGACGATGGCTTTATGGTGTACGACAAAGACGAAGCAGGGTATCGTCCGCTTCGCTGGCGGGATGTGGCAATCCTATTGCGGGCGAAGGACAGAGGCCCGACGTTGATCGAGAAACTGCGCGCTTATGACATTCCCGCTTACGCCGAGACGGACGTGGGTTATTTCGAGGCGAAAGAGGTAAGTTTTGTCCTCGCGTTGCTCGCCGTCATCGACAACGCGCATCAAGATATTCCGCTTGCCGCAGTACTCCATTCCATGATCGGTGAAATGACGGCGGAAGAGTTGGCGCGTATTCGCGCCAGCGCAGACGAGAACGACGATTTTTATGAGGCGCTCGTCCGCGTCGCGGAAAGAGCCGCGTCTGGTGAACCCGGCGATACCGATTTGCGGGAGACTGGTCGGAAAGCGGCGCGCTTTTTAGAGCGTCTGTCCGATTGGCGCAGTCTTTCGCGTCGCGTTGGCGTTCCGGAACTTCTTTGGCAACTGTATCGGGATACGGGTTATTACGATTATGTCGGCGCGCAGCCAGGAGGACTCGTGCGGCAGGCGAATCTTCGCATGCTCGTCGACCGCGCCGCCGACTATGAGAAGACGAATTTTCGGGGGCTCTTTCGCTTCCTGAAATTTATCCGACAGATGAAAGCACGTGACACCGATCTTTCTGTTGCGCGTACGCTCGGGGAAAAAGAGGACGTCGTGCGTATCATGACCGTACATAAGAGCAAAGGTCTGGAATTTCCCGTCGTCATTCTGGTCGATCTCGCCAAAGGTTTCAATACGAAAGACGAGCAAAAGAGTCTTTTGATTCATAAAGACCTTGGGCTTGGGCTTTTCCGCACCCAGACGGAAGGAACGCTCGCGTGGCAGTATCCGACGTTGGCCAGGCACGCCGTCAAAGCGAGAATCGGAGACGAGGCGAAGGCAGAAGAACTTCGCGTGCTTTACGTGGCGTTGACGCGGGCACGGGAAAAACTGATTCTTGTCGGAAGCGTGAAATCTTTGGAAAAAAGCGCAAAAAAATGGTGTCGATATGTCGGCCGCGAAAAAACGGCTTTGCCGGGTTATGACGTGCTCGACGTGGATTGTTGGCTGGACTGGATCGGGATGGCGCTTGCACGCAGCAAGGCGGGAGCAGCGATTCGGAAGACGGCGGGCGTCGCGGACTTGTTTGTGCCGCCGGATTACGACAGCGACGCGATGGGAGCGCCGAAGTTTTCCATCGAGGTCGTTTCCGCGCCCCTGCGGGCGCCGGAAGAGGAACGGGAAGGAAATGACGCATGGCTGGAGTGTATACGGATGCGTCGCCCGCTTCCCGTACCGGATGATGAAAAACACAATGCAGCGTTGTCTTGGCAGTACGGTTTCCATACGAATATTCCGGCGAAGATGACCGTCACGGAGATCAAGCGGCGATCGGAAATGCAAGAGCCGGAAGCACTATTTTCGGCGTCGTTTGTGCGCGCGGACGCGGGAGATGACGTTTCGAGGGAGTTTCCGCCGCCAGATTTCCTTGCGCCTGAGCAGGCGCATGAAGGAGGTACGGCGTTTGGAACGCTCATGCACGACGTTATGCAGAGGCTTTCACTGGACGGGCCGCTTGACGCGGCGGACGTGGAGGCGCAGCTCGCACGTTTTTGCGCGGCGGGCGTGTTGACGGAAGAAGAACGACGCGCGGTGCGCGTGTCGCCGATTGTGAGATTTTTCGATTCGCCGCTCGGGCAGCGCATGAAAGAGGCAAAAATGTGTCGAAGGGAGCAACCGTTCAGCTTGCTGATTCCCGCTTCGCAGGTCGTGTCGGACGCTTCGACGGAGGACAAGATTTTTTTGCAGGGCGTTATCGACGTGTTTTTTGAGGACGCGGACGGGCGCGTCGTACTGATTGATTATAAAACAGATCGCGGCGCGAGGCCGGAGACGATTCGCGCGCGCTATCGCGAGCAGATTCGACTGTATGCTCGCGCCGTGCAGGCAGTCATGGGTCGTGCCGTCGACGAGGCGTATATTTATCGCTTGTCGGATGGCGACGCGATTTTAATTCCTGTTTGACGGCGTCGGTTGCTTTTTCGTCCGCTTTTGATAAAATAAGATAAATAGGTTGAATTTTTATAAGGAGATTTTCAATGGAACGAATTAATCGTATTAACGAAGCGGGGACGGCATATTTGATCGCCGAGACGGATTTGTCGTCGAT
>CACZOL010000076.1 GCA_902782705.1 uncultured Selenomonadaceae bacterium | reverse complement strand
TACATCGAGAAAAGAATCACGCCCGCGCGAAGAAGCGCCTCCGAAATACCGTCATGACGTCGAATCAATCCAAAGAACAGCGCCAACGACACAACGTCGAGCCCCACCATCGCGATACGCCCCCGCGAAAGCCAACGCGCCGGAAGCACCGCACCCAGCGACCAGGCGGAAAGCCCCATCACGACACAGAGCACCGCGCCCACAATCAACCAAAAGCGAAGCATCCATCCACATCCTCTCATAATATATGTTTACAATTTATGATGAAAAAAGAGAGGAAACACTGAATAAGTAAAGTCGTGACCCTGCCGAGGAATTTTATCGTCTGTCTAGGAAAAGCCCTCGAAGTCGTAGCCATTGCGCTACGTCGAGAGGGCTTTGACAACGACAGGCGGGAAAAGACCCGGCAAGGGCGCGGCGGGGCTTATTCAGTGTTTCCGATAAAAAAAGGCTCCGCAGTCGCGAAGCCTTTTGTTGTATTTGATTAAGTCTCGAGGATATAAACGTCGATGTCTCTGCGTCCGAACTGAATGCAGTCGTCGTAATCTTCCATGCAAAGGTCGATCATCTCGCCCTCGATCATGCCGCCCGTATCCGCCGCAATCGCGACTCCATATCCGGGAATGTAGACCCGGGTCCCGAGCGGAATCACATCGGGATCCACCGCGACCACGCCGTGCGTCGCCGGAATCCCCGTCGCCGTGATGCAGGAGCCGCCGCCGTCCGTCGGCAGATACGCGCTCGCCTCCATCACCATGACGTTCGTATAACGCATCGCGCCCCGCGACGTCTCAACGTAACCGTCCCGCAGATACGTTGTCTGCTGTTCGCTCGCAATCTTTGCCGCGGCTTCCTCTGCCGCGATCTCTTCCGGCGTTTGGAGCTTGATGTGCATCCCTTTGTGAATCGGCGCATCCTCGTTCAGCGAGGGCGTGTACTTTTTACGGTCCACCCCCATCTCGTCAAGGAGCCGCCCGACTGTCGGACGCGCCGTTTTGATTTCGCGGACCGTGCCGCCCATCTCAAGCTTCACCGGCACTGCGCGGACGATATGAATCTCCGTATCGTCCTTCACGCGAATCGTCGACATGCGGTACTCGTCATACGATCCCATGGCGACGCCCGCCTCCGCGATAATCTTTTCCGGCTGTGAATGTACCGTCGTAATCTTGGTTTCCTGCCCATCGACGAAAACCGTAACATGCTTGACGCTTCCCGCACCGGCCGTCAAAATCGCCGCCGCCGCGAGCCCTGCGCAAACCGTCATCTTACTGCCGTAAATCGTTCTTCGTATGTTTTCAAAAACATTCATGCAATTCCTCCTTACAGACGAAAGCCGTACAACCCGCCGTCCGTCACCGCAGACCGACGCATGAACCGCTCTCGACGTAGCCGTCACTCCCCGGGACTCCCCAAGAGCCGCGCCTCTCCCGGAAGCGCCTTCACAACTCCATCCCCATGACAGCCGGAAACGTGTTCCACGCGCCTCTTCGCGCGAACTTTTCCGTTCCCCTCCGCCCGACGTCAAATCGTCGAGCCCGTTCTCTCGTCATGCCCGCCCGCCGAACAAATCCATCGCCATCGGCCCGGCTTGTTCGACGCCCGCATAACGCCAGTTAAGATTGCGCTTTTCGCTCACTTAACGACCGTATTATATCACCCCTCAAAATCCCTTGTCAAATTTCCGTGGATGAATCCCTCCACTTTCAGCTTTTTTTCATATTAAAAATGGGAGAAACGATGTATTTTTTGTTAAATTTTCATCATTTGCAACCACTTTTCTAAAATTTAGGTCTATCCGCTTCCTTCCCGCCATGACAAGAACCGGACCCGCTTGCCCGCCATTTTCAAACATACGAACGTTTAATTATTCATATTTTGACAAAAAAGCCGCCGCAGTCTCAGACTGCGACGGCTTATAGCTTCATTTATCTTCTTTATGTATCAGGGAAGCGTCTTGATGAACTCGCGCAGGCGCGCCGTGCGCTCTATCGTGCGGCGACGAATCTCTTCGGGATCGACGCTGACACGAGCAACGCCCGTATCCATCGCGGCCTTCGCCACAGCGGCAGCCACGGCAGGCGCGACGTTCGGATCGAATACGCCCGGAATGATATAATCCTCGCGCAAATCCTCATCGGAAATCAGATCGCAGATGGCATGAACCGCCGCGCGCTTCATTGCCTCGTTGATCTTGCGCGCGCGCACGTCGATCGCGCCGCGGAACAGGCCCGGGAATACGAGCACGTTGTTGACCTGGTTCGGCGAATCGGAGCGGCCCGTGCCGACAACCTTTGCGCCTGCTTCTTTCGCAGCGTCGTAACTTGTCTCCGGAATCGGGTTCGCCATTGCGAACACGATGCTGTCGGGAGCCATGCTCTGAATAATCTCCGGAATGAAGAGCCCCGGACGCGAAACGCCGAGAAGCACGTCCGCCCCCTGCGCCGCGTCGAGAAGATTTCCGCGCAGCTTTTCTTTGTTCGTGCGCTTCAAAAGATCAAGCTGGATACGGTTCAACGGGCCGACGTCCATACCGTCGTACATAACGCCCATAGCGTCAACCATCACGATATTTTCCGCGCCGAGAGAGAGCAGCAAGCGGACAATCGCCGAACCCGCCGCGCCGACGCCGTTGATGACGATACGTGCTGTGCGGAGCTCTTTCTTCACGAAACGGAGCGCGTTCGAGAGCGCCGCCGCGCAGGCAATCGCCGTGCCATGCTGATCGTCATGGAACACCGGAATGTCCATCTTTTCGATCAGTTCGTCCTCCACGTCGAAGCATTTCGGCGATTCGATATCCTCAAGATTGATGCCTGCAAAGCTCGGCTGCAAATACCGCACCGCCTCGACAAATTTATCCTTGTCCGTCGTATCGAGGCAGATAGGCACGGAATCAATATCCGCAAACACTTTGTAAAGCACGGCCTTTCCTTCCATGACCGGCATGCCCGCCTCCGGGCCGATATTGCCGAGACCGAGCACGCGCGTGCCGTCCGACACCACCGCGACCATATTTCCGCGGCAAGTATACTCAAAGGAAAGGTCCTTCTCCTCGCGAATCTTCCGGCACGGCTCGGCGACGCCCGGCGTGTAGAGCACGCTCAGATCGTGCGCGTCCTCCAGCTTTGCTTTCGGCACCGTCGCGAGCTTTCCGTTGTGTTCCTTATGAATTTGGAGCGCTTCTTCGTTCAGGTTCATCATTTCTACCCCTTTCCTTTTTTGACAAAAATAGAGAAAAAAACTCAGAAGGCGAAACCTCTCCTTCTGAGAATCAGCATATCGTATTTTATCGGTGATGTCAATTTATAATTTTCTGAAATTATTTCCGTCAATTCCATAAATGAAAATACTTTCTCGCCTCTATCCACAATGAAAACGCAGCATCGAAAAACAGGAATAAAAAAACCCCGAAGAGCTGCTTCGGGGCATGTTGGTAATTTGGAGGCGACACCCAGAGTCGAACTGGGGATAAAGGATTTGCAGTCCTCGGCCTTACCACTTGGCTATGTCGCCTTATATATATGGTTTTTCGTTGATTTTTGCTAATTTGGCCTCCCCTGAAAGGGGAGGGGGACCGCCGCAAGGCGGTGGAGGGGTTCTTGTCGGGCAGCGAAACCCCTCCGGCGCTTCGCGCCACCTCCCCTTTCAGGGGAGGCATGAAGTTAGCAATTTTTAATCACGATCCATATAGCTTGTCATAACTTCTATAAATGACCTATTTCGTCAAAAATGGCGACCCGAATGGGACTTGAACCCATGATCTCCGCCGTGACAGGGCGGCATTCTAACCAACTGAACTACCGGGCCGTAGCCGCGCCAAAGCAAATGCCTCGTCCACAGCGCAAGTGATATTATACACACCTCCGCCTCGCTTGTCAATCACAGAAAAAACTCCCGACGCATCGGGAGTTTTGAATAAAATCACTTCAGCAAGCCGAGTATCGTCGAGCTGTCCTGGTTCGCCTGCGCGAGCATGGACTGCGCGGCTTGGGCGAGGACGTTCGCTTTCGTGTATTCGGTCATTTCCTTCGCCATGTCCGCGTCTCGAATCGTGCTTTCGCTGGACGTTGTACTTTCGCGGGACGTCACGATGTTCGCCTCGGTCATTTCGAGGCGGCTGATCTGCGCGCCTACGAGACAGTTCGCAGCGGTCAAATAATTCAGCGCATGATCCAAGAGCCCTTCTTCCTCTTCGGCGACATAGCGACCAGAGCGCGTGTAACCCACCTTGTTGCCAAGAAGCTCTTCGCGACTGGCGGCAGTCATCACGTTGAACTCCGACCACTCCCGCGTCCCGGCCTTATAGCCGAAAAGATGATCCATCGTCGTCTGTGGAATCTTTATATGGATATTCTGACTGGCATGGTCGGTATGGTGAATGACAAGGTCCTTGACGTAAATATCGCGCTCGCCTATGACTACGTTGTCCCAAACGCCGTCCGCGATCTTCGCGCCGCCTACGCCTTCCGCTTCGTCCCATTGGTAATCGTACAGGAGGTTGCCGCTTTGATCCTTTACCTTTTGCAAGTAAGACTCTGTAAGACGTCGCTCATCGTAGATAATCAATTTGTCCTCGTCCGCAAGCAATCGCATAAAGTGATTGTAGTCTTCGTCTCCTCCGGTAAGGTACGGCGTCGCTTGGTCGTAAATAGCCTGCACCAAGGAAGCCGCGTCCGTCACCCCCGACACGTCGATATAAATGGGCTTGATATCTTCCGATTCGGGATCGACATTCTGCGGTCGTCCTTCCGGCAATTCGCCTGTGTAAAAGCAGAAATTGAACCATTCGTCATTGCAAGTCGCGCAGTACGCGCGAAATCCCTTGCCGTTCAAAAAATCGGGATTTGCCTTATCCGGATTGTTCGCGAACCATGCGCCATAGTCCAATGTATAAGATCGAAGTTGATTTTGTGTCAGGAACAGCTTTTCATTATTGCCTTCCTTCCCTCCACTCCCAGCTTTAATCTTAATACCGATGACTTGTCCCATAGCATCTGTCGCTTCTTCAACTCGTTTATAATGCGAGCCCACATATACTCCAGGGCATAAATCGGCAAACGCTTTTGCGATGGTTTTTCCGCCCGCCACTTCCGTGCGCAAAACGTTCAAATCAAGTACGAATGATTCAAAACGTTTGTTTTCAATTTTATTCAACTGATTAAGCGGATCATCCGAGGCAGAGTCTACAAACTCTAAATAATAATAGTATGTCTCATCAATAAAGCCATTTTCAAAAAGCGCATTCCTCCCATAATCATTATCAAATCCAATTGTAATTGCCTTTCCAGTCAAATCGGAAATCAAATCCTCCACATTAGCATAACCTGACACGTCCACCGTTGCATACGCACGTCCTGGAGAGAGCGTTCCTGTTAATCTTTCTGCATTCTCCAGATTATACTCTGTTTCATGAAAACCGTCTTCCACAGAATAGTAAGAGTTTAACCACTCGCCTTTTTGAAACGTTTTGAGCGTTAAAGTCCTGCCAGTCATGTTGCCTAAAAGGCCACTAAAATCAAAATCCCCATTATAATCGATGCCGACAGTAAGCACGCCATTAACAGGGTCGGCGGGTTTAGGCGGATCATCGCCAGCGACAAATCGCAGTCCGAGCACTACCCTACCACCATCTTCGTATACAGTAATCCCCGTGTTCGCCGCCACCCCAGACAAAGAAAATGACGCCCGCTCTCCATCTTGAGGCAACGTTGAATCAGGATCATCATCGTCAATGCCCCCTGCGTCTCTTCCTCCCGAAAAATTAACAGGGCCACTAAAAAGGTTCGTTTTAGGTACCTCCGGGGCCGTGGTATGATGT
Source organism: uncultured Selenomonadaceae bacterium (assembly GCA_902782705.1). GTDB lineage: Bacteria > Bacillota > Negativicutes > Selenomonadales > Selenomonadaceae > RUG12372. Next base: position 4,133 of record CACZOL010000076.1, on the reverse strand, counting down.
CCCTCATATTCGATGGAATAAATTGAAGTGGTTGAAAACAAATAATCCGCTCCATATCCGGTAATCACTGATGGAATTTTTGTTTGAATAGCCGCCATCACCTGTTCCACAGAGGTGCAACCGCTGATATCAATTTCTTCCCAGTTTGTCACAAGACTAAATGAACTTCCGTCTAGATATCCATATTTATGCGTATTGCTGGGCGTTTTTGTTAAAATAAAAGATTTGTTTACAGGCAAACTCACGGAAAACGCTGTGCCGTCCAAAGAGTCTACCGTGGAGAAGGAATCCCCTAGCTTATAGACATAGTCTGTGCCCCCCGTAAACGGAATCGTCGGGTCAAATCCCAGCCTAGGAGCACTTGTACTTTTGATTGCCGACTTCTGGAACAAATCAAACGGCCCGACGACGCCGTTCAGGGTATCGTAAACATCGGGAACCGCATTGATGATATTCATTTCGTCGCTGCCCGGCAAAAGGCTCGACGTGCCGTTGACGACCCAACTCCGAACGGTTTCATATACCGTATCGCCTACCAAGAGGCGCTTCCCGTTATAATTCGTCTCCCATGCAATATCCTCAATCTGCCGATAGCCCTGATCAATCTCTTTCTGTATCGTCATGCGGTCGAGGTCCGTATTCGTGTCGTTGTCCGCGTCGATGACTTTCTGCTTGATGGTCTTCATGATCTCGATCTGGGACTGGATGCCGCCCTCCGCGACACGCAAAAGAGACGCACCGTTTTGCACGTTGCGCTCATCTTGGTCGAGGGCGCGGATACGCACGCGCATCTTTTCCGAAATGCTGAACTCGGACGGTGCGTCCCCAGCGCCAGTCAACCGCATACCGGAAGAAACTTTTTTAAGCTGCTTGCCGAGGGCCGACGTGTTCTTGTTCAACTCGCCCAGCGCCAGCATCGCCGCATTGTTGTTCTTGATGACCATAGCCATAAAGCATCTTCCTTTGCAAAACACAAACAAACTTCCTGTTATCTATTATATCGTATTTTTTCCTTAAAAGGTTAAGCATTATTTTGGGGACAAAATTTTTTAAAATCAGATTTCCCGATTATAAAAAATTTTTCGCGCACACAAAAACCGCCGCGCAATTTGCGCGGCGGTTTTTCCTGCCGTAATCAGCCGTTACCGAACCATTTCTTGAAAATCTTGTCGTATTCGCCGTTGTCGCGCAGCTTCTTCAGCGCGGCGTCGATTTGCTTCTTCATCTCCGGCTTCTTCTTCGAGGAAGCGATACCGTAATCCTCGGAAGTCAGGAGCTCTTCGAGACGGCGCACGTCTTTGACGCCGCTCTTCAGGATGTAATAGTCGTTGACCGGACGGTCATTGACGACGGCATCGACGCCGCCGGCTTTCAGCTCGAGGAACGTGTCGGCGGAGCTGTTGAACTCCTTGACTTCCGCGCCGTCAATCTTCTTGACTTCCATCGCGCTGGTGGTGCCGATCTGCACGGCGACTTTTTTGCCCTTCAGGTCGGAGAACTTGTTGATGGACTTGTCGTCCTTCTTCACGATGATGGAGAGACCGGACTTATAGTAAGGATCGGAGAAATCAACTTTCTTCTTACGCTCGTCGTTGATCGTCATGCCCGAAATGATGACGTCGAGATTGTCGGCCTCAAGCGCCGGAATCAGCCCGTCGAAGTTGATGTTCTGAATGTCAGCCTTGTAGCCCATTTCTTTCGCGACCGCACGAATCAGATCCATATCGAAGCCCTGGTATTCCTTGCCGCTGACGTCCTGGAACTCAAACGGTGCGAAGTCCGCGTTCGTTCCGATGCGCAGGACCTTTTCCGTCTTCTGGTCCGCCTTGGCGTCTTTCTTTTCGCCGCCGCCGCCACAGCCGGCCACAAGAGCCGTCAACGCCAGCAGAGCAATCAAGCAAAGCGTCGTAAATTTCTTCATTTCATTCACCTTTCCCTTTCTTCTTTTTATACTGTGTCCGCTAGGCTCGGCTTTCGCTTCGCTCGGCCTCCCCAAGTGGTCAAGTATCCGTCGCACTAAATTCGCGCTTCACTGACATTCGCGCTTATTAAGTGCTCTCGTAATAACTACAGCCCGGTCAAGCCGGGCTGCATTGGCACACTTTTGGGTTCTTATCAAAAAACGTCAGGCACGTGCTCCGCCTTGTGCCGGATTAGCGGCGATGCTTGCTGAAGCAATCGCGGCAATAAACCGGGCGATCATCTTTCGGCTCGAACGGAACCTGTGTCTCGCGGCCGCAGTCAGCGCAGACCACCGTGAACATCTGGCGCTCTTCGCGCTCTCCGCTGTCACGGTTGCGGCGACGCTTGTCGCGGCAATCACGGCAACGGGCAGGCTCGTTCTCGAAGCCCTTCTCCGCGTAAAATTCTTGCTCGCCTGCGCTGAAGATGAACTCCTTGCCACAGTCCTTGCACGTCAACGTTTTGTCTTCAAAAGCCATGAAAAAAATCCCCTTACCTTTCGTCTTGCAAATCTCCGCTCCCGAATCCTCCCGACAGCAGAAATCAAGCCATGATATCTACCGCCGCTCCAAGATTGGGATCGAGGCTCACAGGGACGTTCTCCAAAAGCTCCGCCACGGCTTCGCCGCTCATTTCCATCGCTTCCTTGAGAACAGAAATTCCAAGCTGCTGCTGCGTATTTGCCTGCGCCATACCGACGCTGAGCGCCGCGATGCTCATGTCCATGTCCACGCTTCCTCACTCCTTTTCCGTCGCGGTGATATTTCCTGTATTATAACGAATGCCAAAAGAAAGTGCAAGCTAAAAATTACCCAATTTTTCCTCATATTCCGTGGAAAAACTGCCGTGCCTTGCTGCCTTCCTTCTTTTTCGATTGCGCCCCTGTGCAATAGTCTTCCCAAAGCGACCGATACAGCGTTTCCATATTTCTCATATAGCCTTTCGCATCCATCAGGCGCGAACCCTTCACGACCTCGCGAAGCCCGCCGTGGAACTTCACAAGGATCGGCATGGAACCGGCAATACGCGCGGCTTTTTTCACATATTCCACGCCGTTGGACGCGACAAGCTCGGGAAGCCCAGCGTTCTCCAAAATACTCGTACCGATGCGCGCGGCGTGCGTACCGCCTCGGAGCGAGATGACCGGAACGCCCATCACGAGCGCCTCGCAAGTCGTAAGCCCGCCGGTAAAAGGCGTCGTGTCCAACGCAATGTCGATATCGCGATACTGCTCCAAATAATCGGGACTGTACGGGCGCAAATCAACGCGGGAAAGATCGACGCCAACGTCCGAGAGACGCGCCATCACTTCTTCCTCGCCGTCCGGCACCGATGCGATCTTCCCTTTGATGACAAGCCTGGAGCGCGGTGCGGCTTCGAGAACTGAGCGCCAAAGCACCAGCGTCTCGCGGCTCGCCTTCGCGAAATTGTTGAAGCTGCCGAAAGTGACATAGCCGTTCCGCTGGGCGGGCGGCTCCCGTCCCGGCTCCGGCAGCGGGCGCAAAATCGTCGGATCGTAACAAAGATGACACCCCTGCACCCGCGCGAGCCGCTCGGAAAACTCCGTCGGCGGACGGTCAGGCGGCGAGCAATAACCGTCGGAAAGGAAATAGTCGACTTCCCGAAGCCCCGTCGAACCCACGTCCCCGATAGCCGTCATCTGAATCGGCGCAGGCCGGTACGCGAGCACGGGAAGGCTCGAGCCCTGCGAATGTCCGGCAAAATCCACGAGAATATCCACACGGTCGCGGTAAATGCGCCGCGCCGCGTCCTGCGGCGAAAGCCCCTGAATGTCATGCCACTGTACGGCGCTGCGGCGGAAGCGCTGCGTAATCTTGTCCGGCGTTCCCGTCATATAACAAAAGACGTTGAAATCCAGCTTCGCGAAATTCCGGAAAAACGGCGAAAGGAAATTCGCGACAGCATGCTCGCGCAAATCGGGTGAAATATAGCCGATCCGCATTTTCCGATCCGGCACCGACGAGGGCCGCGTATGCGGCATCGTAACCTTCGCGCCGAAAAAACCGTTGATCCCTTCTCTGCGCGCGCGGTTCGTCTGCCCGTCCGATCGGTAATTGGAAAGGAACAGCGCCTTGCTATAAAGCTCCTCCTTTGCCTGCGGATCGTGCAGGAATCCCACCAGCTCGAAAAGATGCTCCGCCGCCTCCTCC
>CACZOL010000075.1 GCA_902782705.1 uncultured Selenomonadaceae bacterium | reverse complement strand
TGTTTAACCGCAACCTCCTTTGGATTGGTGATCGCAGTTAAGTTTATTTTCTCATTCCATTCCAATAACAACTCATAATACTTATTGAAACGTTCCGTTTGTTCCGCGTCAATCGGCGTTCCATAGGCTTTTGCCGCCTCGCGCACCTCGTCACGAAATTCCATGATGATCCTCCTCCGCCGTTTTTGCCCGCCGCTCTTTTTCCAGCCAAACGAGCAATACCGAAACATCGGCGGGTGAAACTCCGGAAATTCTTCCCGCTTGACCGACGGACCGCGGACGAACGGCAGCGAGTTTTTCCCTCGCTTCTTCCCGAAGACTCGGAACCGAAGCATAGTCCATATCCGGCGGCAAAAGTTTCGTCTCCAAACGCTCCATACGCGCAATTTGGTCCTGCTGACGACGAATATATCCTTCATAATTGACGGTAATATCGACTTGCTTTTCCGCTTCGTCCGAAATACGCGGCAGGTTGAACATGTCCCGCACTTTTCGATAATTTACATCCGGCCGACGCAAAAAATCAAAAAGAGAAATCGATGTTCGTATTTCCGTAAGTTTTTCCGCCGCCAATTTGTCGTTTGTTTCTCGACTCGGCGTCAAGATTGTTTCTTGTAATAATTTAAAAGCCGTTTCAATTTCTTCTTTTTTCTTTTTGTAACGATCATATCTGGCGTCGGATACCAGTCCGACACGACGTCCGTATTCCGTCAGCCTGAGATCTGCGTTATCCTGTCTGAGGATTAACCGGTATTCGGCACGGGACGTCATCATACGATACGGCTCCTGCGTACCTTTCGTCACGAGATCGTCGATCAAAACGCCGATATACGCTTCCGAACGCTTCAGTACAAGGGGCTCTCCACCCGCCACATACATTGCCGCGTTTACGCCGGCGACAAGTCCTTGCGCCGCCGCTTCTTCATAGCCGGAAGTGCCGTTGGACTGTCCCGCTGAAAAGAAACCGCGGATTGCCTTCAATTCCAGCGTCGGCATAAGCTGCGTCGGATCGAGGCAGTCGTATTCGATGGCATAGCCTGCGCGCATCACGCGGGCATGACGAAGTCCGGGAATCGTATGCAGGAAATCAATCTGCACGTCCACCGGAAGGCTTGTGGACATTCCCTGCACATACATCTCCTGCGTATGTATTCCTTCCGGTTCAATGAATAGCTGATGACGCTCTTTGTCCGGAAAACGCACGATCTTTGTCTCTATGGACGGGCAATAACGAGGACCGACGCCTTTGATCACGCCGTTTGCCATTGGCGCCCTATGGATATTTTCACGAATGATTCGATGGGTCTCTTCATTTGTATAGGTAAGCCAGCAGGGCGCTACACTGCGTGTCGGCTCGTCCGTCATAGAGGAAAAGGCCGCTGCCTCGTCGTCTCCCGGCTGTATTTCCATTTCGTCGTAATCCAAGGATCGCGCATCCACACGAGCAGGCGTTCCGGTCTTGAATCGCATCAGACGGATTCCCAGACGCTTCAAAGAATCCGTCAATCTCATCGCGGCGCGCTGCCCGTTCGGCCCTGCGTCATACACCGTTTCACCGATAATGATACGGCCGCGCAAATAAGTACCCGTCGCCAAAATGACCGCGCGGCAGCGGTAGATCTCTCCCGTTTCCGCGACGACGCCGCAAACTTCGCCGTTCTCGACTTGGATATCCTCGATCAGGAGCTGTTTCACGTCTAGATTTTCCTGTTTCTCGCAGGTTTCTTTCATCGTAAACTGATACAGCTTTTTATCCGCCTGCGCCCTGAGCGCATGAACAGCCGGTCCTTTGCCTGTATTCAAGAGACGCGACTGGATTGCCGCCTTGTCGATGGAAATTCCCATTTCTCCGCCGAGCGCGTCGACTTCACGGACAAGATGACCTTTTGCCGGACCGCCGATGGACGGATTGCAGGGCATCAACGCGATATTGTCCATAGAAAGCGTCGCGAGCAGCGTCTTCCTCCCAATACGCGCAGAAGCCAGCCCCGCTTCGACGCCGGCGTGCCCTGCCCCAATTACGATTACATCATATTCTCCGGCAACAAACACGGTAATTCTCCTTTATTTAAACATTTATTATTTGTTATTAAAATATAATTATTTACCGAGACAAAATCTGCGGAAAATCTCGTCGATGATATCCTCGCCTACGGTCTCTCCCGTGATCTCTCCCAATTTTTCCCAAGCCGACCGAAGATCGATGACGATGAAGTCGGCGCTCATACCGTTTTCAATGGTTTGCAGCGCGTCTGAGAGAAACGCGGCGGCCCGTCTCAGGATATCGGCCTCCCGCGCGTCAGCCACAAAAGACGCTTCGTCGCCTTTCAGCTCGCCGTCATACACCGTTTGCTCGATTTGACGCGCCAAAGATTCCATCCCTTCGCCTGTTTTCGCGGAAATCTGAAGCACTGCTGCTTCTGGCGCCGCCTCACGAATCAAGGCCTCGTTCAACGCTTCCGACGATGAAGGACAATCGGATTTATTGAGCAGGAAAATTGTGTCTTTCCCTTTTACCAAGGAAAGTATTTCTTTATCTTCTTCTGTCATCGGCGATGATGCGTCGAAAACCGCCAAGATGAGCGCCGCTTTTTCCGCACAGTCGCGTGCGCGCGCAACGCCAATTTTTTCCGCCTTATCTTCCGCTTCGCGGATTCCGGCCGTATCAATCAAGGAAAGGGGAACGCCGCCGACGTCCGCACAGACTTCGATACTGTCCCTCGTTGTACCCGGAATATCAGTTACAATAACACGTTCCTCGAAAAGAAGCGCATTCATCAAACTCGATTTTCCGACGTTCGGCTTGCCGATGATCGCAGTTTTTAACCCGTCGCGTAAGATGGTTCCCGCGTGCGACGTTTTCAAGATTGTTTCAATCTGCTCTTCTAAGATGATAATGCGAAGCCGCACATCGTCTATGACGACGTCGTCGATCTCTTCTTCGGGAAAATCAATCGTCGCTTCCAGATGCGCGATCATTTCCAATATCTTCCGCCGAATTTCTTTTACCTTTCCCGAAAAACGTCCGGCAAGACGACCGGACGCCATACGAAGAGACGTTTCCGTGCGCGCCCCCACGACCTCCATCACAGCCTGCGCCTCGGAAAGATCGAGCCGTCCGTTTAAAAACGCGCGCTTTGTAAATTCCCCACGCTCCGCCGGACGCGCGCCAAGTGCAAGCGTCCTTTCCAGTACGGCGCGCAGGACGACCGCGCCGCCGTGACATTGAAGCTCGACGACGTCTTCTTTCGTATAGGAATGGGGCGCGCGCATGACGAGTACAATCGCTTCATCTAAAATCTCACCGCTGCCTCCGATCAAATGACCGTAAGAAAAAGAAGAGGCCGCGGCGTCTTCCAGTTTTTTCCCGCTTTTCGCGAGAAACATCGTATCCGCGATCGCGATGGCTTCTTCTCCGCTCAGGCGTATAATTCCGACGCCTCCTGCTCCCGACGGCGTTACGATTGCACTGATGGTATCTCCCTGCTGCATCTTGTCGCCCTCCCTTCATTCCTTCCTATTATAAAAGCCGCCGCAAAACTGCGACGGCTTCCACTTTTTTCTTTTCCGCCTAAGGTCGCGGTAAAATGAATTACGCTATGAACGTTTCTTTTTCCCGACGTTCGCGATAACCGCCGCGACGCTCGCGATTCGGCTCAATGACGACTTTGCGGTAAGGCTCGTCGCCCGAGCTGTAAGTCGATACGCGTCGATTTTCCTGAAGCGCCATGTGAATGATCTTGCGCTCGTGGCGATTCATCGGCTCCAGCATGATCCGCTGGCGCGTCCGAATTGCCTTATCCGCGAGCCGAGCCGCCAAACGGCGAAGGGTTTCTTCGCGGCGGTCGCGATAATGCTCGACATCCAAAATGATGTGCACTCGATTTTCCGTCAAACCGTGATTCGCGGCAAGATTGACAAGATACTGCAAAGAATCCAACGTCTGTCCGTGCTTTCCAATCAAAATGCCAAGATCTTCGCCCGTGAAATTCAAAACGTAAGCTTCTTCGCCTCTCACTTTCTCAATGGAAACTTCCAAATGCATCGACTCGAAAATCTGACGCAGGAACTTTTCCGCCCGTTCCAGAGGAACGGCGGCCTCTTCTTCCGAAACCATACGCGGACGCGGACGTTCCTCATGCGCATTTTCCTCTCTGGACTGCTTTTTGACAAGATCTCCAACCTGTCGGGAAGTTTCAATGATTTCCGGCATCGGCATCTCGTCCGTTCCTGCCGAAATCTGATCCGAACCGTTTTTCCTGACGGTGACACGAACTTTCGCGTCATGACCTCCAATCAAGCCAAGGAATCCTTTCGACGCCTCTTCGATAATCTCTATGTCGGCTTCGTCCTCCCGAACGCCGAGCTCAGCCAGAGCCGCCTGTTTTGCTTCCTCGACGGTCTTCGCGGTTTTTTCTATGAAATCCATACGGCCGCCTCCTATTTCTCTTTCTTCTTTCCTTTTTTGGCTTCCTTTTGCTCGCGTTTCGACCGATCTTCCTTTTCCGCTTTCTTTTCATCACGGAACATCCACCATTGCTGCAAACCCTGGACAAAATTCATCGTGATCCAGTACAAGACGAGACCGGCCGCAAAGCTCCAGCTGATCCAGCCGATAAAGAGCGGCATCATGTACATCATCATCTTGGCCGATCCGTTGTCCGCCGGCGTCGTCTGCATAGAAACGATATACGTCGTCACTGCCGAAACGACAGGCAAAATGTGCAGCGGGTCTGCCTCAGACAGAGAAGGAACCCATAAAAAGGACGGATCGCCCGCGTACGTCATATCGCGGAGCGCATAATAAATCGCCATCAAAATCGGCATCTGTACCAAAAGAGGCAAGCAACCCGCCAATGGATTGATTCCTGCGCTCTCGTACAATTTCGCCATTTCCTGCTGCAAAAGCTGCGGATTCGACTTATATTGCTCCTGCAATTTTTTCATCTTCGGCTGAAGCTCTTGCAGTCCCTTCATCGACTTAATCTGTTTGACCGTCAATGGATAGAGGATCATCTTGATGATCACAGTCAGAAGGATGATAGCAGCGCCGTAGTTTGGAAATCCCGCGTTGGAAAGCATCTGGTAAATGACGCCGATACCGGACTGTATCAAGGCAACGATAGGGTTCAACAGGGAACCAAAAAAATCCAATATATCACATCCTAAAATCCTGAAAAGCGAAACATTCGCGCAAAGCGCGTAAATTTCTTTTTCTCTCGAAAAATGCCCGGCTGATCCGGGCATTGTCTAGGGAATCACGGAATAAATCATTTTGTGGCTTTGCCGATAGATTTTTCACAATTCCCTAAGGTACGGGATCATATCCGCTCGCTCCGAACGGATGACAACGAAGGATTCTCTTCACAGCCATCCATCCGCCCTTAGCGGCTCCATACCTTTCAATCGCAATCATCGCGTATTCCGAACACGTCGGAACATAACGGCAACAGGGCAATTTGAGAGGAGACAAACATGCGCGGTAAAAACGAATCACCCAAAGACATATCTCTTTTACCATCTCAATATTCCCCGTGTCCGCTTTTTTTGAGGACGCCGGCTCTTCCTGCCAATTTCAGGAAGGCCTTCCTCATGATCGGCTCTTTGACGTCGATTGCCGCCCGACGGGCGACGAGAAGGCAACAAAATCCTTCTGCAAGCTTCTCCTGGTTTTGCCGATAACTTTCGCGCATCATACGCTTGAGGCGATTCCGCACGACGGCATTTCCCAGCTTTTTCCCGGCGGCAAAGCCGACCTTTCTTTCCGTTCCAATCAACGGGAAGATGTAAAGTACCAAATAACGATCCGCAAACGAACGTCCGTGCAGGTAAACCTTTTGGAACATCTGCTTGCTGCGCAAAATTTTGCGCTTTGGCAGCTTCAGCATAAAGTCAAGACCTCATCTTGAAAAGACGCCATTACGCGGAAATCTTCTTTCTTCCCTTCTGACGGCGTTTCTTCAGAACGAGACGGCCTCCTTTCGTCTTCATGCGCGTGCGAAAACCATGCGTTACTTTGCGATAATGCTTGTTCGGCTGATACGTGCGCTTCATCGCCATACCTCCCTTCTGCGAATTTATCTGCTTCGCGCCCGCACCGTCTTTGTAAAAGAAACGAATCGGCCACGAAATTGACTGCATTGATTATAGACTACGCGTTGAAACGTGTCAAGAAAGGCATTTTGAATTTTCCACTAAAAATTGTTGATTCCTTGGGTCACGTCTGATAAAATATCTCTGACCAAATTAACCAAAGTTATCCACATTTGTTGATAAGAATGTGGATAACGGATTTTTTTGACTCATTTTTAGGGAGTAACAACCGATTTACATCGCATGATTACTTCCTTTGGCAGGTGTGTTTTTTTATGGAACCGAAAAATATGCAGAACGTCTGGAATCAAGTGCTTGAAAACTTCCGAAATACCGATACGATCACGGAAAGCGAATGTCAAAGATGGTTGATTCCCGTCGTTCCTCTTTCACTGACGGATGTTTCTTTCTCTCTTGGCGCTCCCAACGATTTTTCTCTTCATTATATAGAAGAACATTATATTCCTTTTATCAAGGACGCCGTGCGCGCTATCCTTGATAAGGAAGTCGAAATAAAAATCGAAACGATTCCTGAATCAAAAAAGAAGGAAGACGGCGGAGCGGCACAGCCAATCCCCGAATCACAATCTTCCTATGAAGAAAGATCATCGCAGACGAATCTCTTTCCCACAGATTCGTCTGCTTCTGTCGCATATCCGCATAAGGAAGTATCTCATTTTGTCCCAATCATGCCCGGAGATCATTCTTCATTGAAAGAGAAATACACCTTTGAAAATTTCGTCACGGGCACTTCCAACCAGCTTGCATATTCTGCAGCGCTTGCCGTCGTTAAAAAGCCGGGCCGCGTCTACAACCCTCTTTTCCTTTACGGCGGCGTCGGTCTCGGTAAAACGCACCTGATGCATGCAATCGGCAACCAGATCTTGAAGGATGACCCGACAAAGCGCGTCCTTTATATTTCCAGCGAAAAATTCCTGAACGACTTCATCGCTTCCATCCGCGAAGGCAAGCCGAGAGAATTCCAGCAGAAATACAGAAATATCGACGTTCTTCTTGTCGACGATATCCAGTTCTTATATACAAAGGAAAGAACGCAGGAAGAATTTTTCCATACGTTCAACGCTCTCTACGATGCGGAAAAGGCAATCATCCTTTCCGCAGACCGCCATCCCCGCGATATAAAGATTATCGAAGACCGTCTTCGCTCACGCTTTGAATGGGGGCTGCCGGTCGATATCACGGCGCCGGATCTGGAGACCCGTATCGCCATTCTCCAAAAGAAAGCGATGCTCGACCATCTGGATATTCCGGACGACGTTTTTTACTTCATCGCCAGTCGCGTAGACAGCAATATCCGAGAGCTCGAAGGCGCTTTGACGCGTGTCGTCGCACAAGCCGATCTCGAGAATCAAAGCATCACGATCGACCTCGCAGGCAAGGCAATGAAGGGAAGCTATCCAATAGAGCCTACGAAGAGCATCACACTCGAGCTCATCCAAGATATCACTGCTTCCCATTTCAATGTCCAGACGGGCGAACTCTTCTCAAAGAAGAGAACGCGCGACCTCGCTTTAGCACGGCAGGTGGCTATGTACCTCTGCCGAAAGCTGACCGACTCTTCTTTGCCGCAGATCGGCGAATATTTCGGCGGGCGCGACCATACGACCGTCATGCATGCCTATGACAAGATCACGAAAATGCGTGAAGAAAGCGCTCAGTTTGACAAGATGATCGGAGAATTGACCGACCGGATCCGTCAAATGTAATCCTGTGGAAACATCAGCGAAAAAACTGTAAAAGAAATGTGGATAAAGAACTCCATACACCCTCCTTTGTGATTATGTGGAAAATCAAAGCTTCTTTTCAACATTCTTATACACATCGAAAAATAAGCTTTATTTCTTGTCTTCCGTCTCTTTTACACATTTCCACAGCCCCTATTACTACTACGACTAAGATTTATAATATTATTGAGTTAATAATACGTGAGGTGAATAACCGTGAAAATTTCCTGTCTGAAATCGGAACTCGTCCAAGCGTTGCAAATTGCAGGGCGTTCCGTAGCAAATAAACCGCAGACTCCTATTCTGTCCGGTATTTATATGAGGGCAGAAAAGGACATGCTGGAAATACAAGCGACGGATTATGAGATAGGCGTCGTTCTTCATATAACCGCGGAAATCGACGCGCCTGGAGAAGTCGTCGTCTCCGGGAGATATATGCAGGAAGTCGTTCGTACGCTTCCGGAAGAAAACGTGCAGCTCGATTACGACAAATCGACAAAAATCTTAAAGATCTCTTCCGGAAATTCCAATTTTACGCTTTTGAGTATGAACGCGGAGGATTTTCCTAAAATCAGTCGTTTGCAGGAAGGAAAGACGTTCAAAGTACGAAGCGTCGTATTGAAAGAACTCGTTCGTCGTACTACTTTCGCCTGTGCGACGGACGAAACACGGCCTGTTTTTACCGGCGCGCTGTTGGAACTCGAAGGAGACAAAGTGCGCATGGTAGCGACAAATTCCCATCGTTTGGCGCTGCATGAGGAAACCATCGAGGAAGAGCAGCAAGAAAAATGTCAGTATATCATTCCAAAACGCGTTCTGGAAGAATTGCAGCATATCGTGGGCGGAGAGATTCCTGAGGAAGTCACGGTATCCTGCACGCGAAGTGAAATGAGCTTTGAGACGGAACGAGCTTATATGACGACACGGTTGATCGAAGGAAAATATCCCGATTATCGTCGGGCGATTCCGACTGATTTTGCGACGCGCGTTACGCTTCCGACAGCTTCTTTCCTGTCAGCTGTTTCCCGTGTCGGGTTGATTGCCCGTTCTTCGGAATACAATACCATTAAGCTCGTTTTCAATATGGGAGAGGTGCATATCTCTTCGGATAATCCGATTGTCGGCAGGGCGGAAGAAACCGTCAAGGCGACCATTGACGGAGACGATATTGATATTTCTTTCAACGCTTCGTATCTGATCGACGTCCTGAAAGTAGTCAACGGAGATCAGTTCATTCTTATGCTGAACGATTCTTTGAAGCCCGCCGCCGTGCGCGAGCCGAACAACGAAGATTTTGTCTATATCATAACGCCTGTCCGTACGAAGCATTAAGCGGAGAAAAAAGGCATGGAAAAGATTGAGATCCATACGGAATCCATACAGCTCGATCAGTGCCTGAAGCTGGCTGGCGTCGTGGCGACCGGGGGCGCGGTAAGACCGATGATTGAAGACGGTATTATTTTCGTCAACGGCGTTTTGGAAACGGCGCGCAGAAAAAAATTGTCGCCGGGAGACGTGGTAACTTTGCGTATGGAAGACGGCGATATGGAGTATCAGATTGTCTCTGGAGCATAAGAGATGAGAATCCGGCGCATCGAGCTTAGAAATTACAGGAATTATAAAGAAGAGCAAATTGACCTTTCATCCGGCGTCAACGTTTTTCTCGGGCAGAACGCCCAAGGAAAAACAAACATCTTGGAGGCGGTCTATTATGCGGCGCTTGGGCGTTCGCATCGTACCTCCGTCGATGCCGAGCTGGTGCGGTGGGAAGCAGGGGAGGCGAAGTTCTCCCTTGATTTTTTGCGTTTTGACGCAGAAAATCAACTGGAATTCCTTTTCTTTCGTGACAAACGAAGACAGATACTCAGAAACGGCGCCGCCGTCCGTATGAAAGACTTGATCGGGACGATGAACGTCGTTCTTTTCTCACCGGAAGATCTTTTCTTGATAAAAGGAGCTCCGGCAGGACGTCGGCGATTTCTGGATATGGAGATATCCCAAGCGGACCCTGCTTATTTTTATGACCTTGCCGTTTATACGCGTCTGTTGGCGCAGAGAAATTCCCTTTTGAAAAAGATCAGGGACGGGGAGGCGGAAGAGAGCGAACTTTCTCTTTGGGACGCGCAGATCATTCCAAGAGCCGTGAGCGTCGTCAAAAAGAGAATCGAAGTCGTAAAAAAACTTGACGTGCTCGCGTCCAAGATGCAAAAAAATCTTTCCGGCGGCAAGGAAACCCTTTCCCTTCGCTATGAGCTGCATGGTGCAAGGGAAGGAGATCACATGACAAACGACCTCCTTTCATGGTATAATGAGAAGCTGGCGGAATCCGTAAGACTTGATATTTTACGCGGCGTTACGCGCTTCGGGCCTCATCGGGACGACCTTGCTTTTTTTGTGAATGAAGCAGATCTCCGTTCTTATGGTTCCCAAGGACAGCAGCGTACAGGCGTACTTTCCCTTAAACTTGCGGAACTCGCTTTTTTCCGTGAAGAAACGGGCGAATATCCGATCCTCCTTCTCGACGACGTGATGAGCGAACTCGATCGGGAACGACGGGAGCAGCTCCTTTCCTTCATACGCGGCGAAAAGCTTCAGGCGCTGGTGACGGCGACGGACGAAGCGTATATCCCGTCCGGCGGTTTCGGGCAGATTTTTCATGTCGAACATGGAACGGTGACGGCGGAATGAAAAAAGGAAAAGCGGCAAAAGAAGAAGCGCGTATAAGAAAAACGGAACGATTTTCTGACGTATTGCCGCGATTCGTCTCTTCTTTCGGGCAGGAAAAAGAGTATCTGACGCATCTCCTGTTTCATCACTGGAAAGAAATTGCCGGTCCTTCCGTAGCTTTGCATGTCCGTCCGGTCCGCATGGATTTTCACAAGTTGTTTTTGGCGGCGGACGCACCGGTCTGGGCCAATGAACTTCGCTATATGGAACGAAAGCTCATTGACAAGATCAACGCGTTTGTCTGTGAAGAGCTTGTCAAAGAAATATGTTTTTGCACGCCGCAGGAAGAGACTTTTGCCGTGCGTAATGAAACATTATCTGCATCCTTTTCGGAAAAAATAGAGACGATACCGGACGACTACGAAAAAACCGCAGACATCGTTTCGGATATTGAAAACGAAAAGCTTCGTTCCGCAGCTTCCCGAGCCGTCGCACAGAACATGGCGCTGCAGAGGACGCTTTCGGAAAATCAATGGCATGCCTGTCAGTCTTGCGGTCGTTTGACTGCACCGGAAAAGAAATTGTGCCTGGCTTGCGAACAGAAGAAAAGGGAAGAAGAAGAAAGCGCCGTGCGTCGTCTTCTCCTGCGTGAGCCTTGGCTGCACGGTTACGAAGTGAGCCATATTATCGGGTGTTCCAGAGAGACGGCTTTTCAAGCAAGATTTTCGTTGCTTCAAACCATTGCATCTCGTATCCCGAAAGGAGACGAAACGAGCGACGACGCAAAAATGCTCGTGATGCTCTTTGCGGCGATCAAGCCCGAGAAATTGACGGGACCGATTATCTCAAAATACATGGAAAGGCTTCGTTTCGATCTTTTGCCTGACATTTTTCCGTCCGACGGAAAGAAAGGCAAGCGAAGTATCTTGAGGAGAAATGCGTAATGTTTCTTCATTTGGGAGGAGACGATTCCGTCCGTCTCTGCGACATCGTGTCCATGCATGCATATCAGGAAATGTGCGCTTCCAAAGACGGAAAGAAATTCTTGTCGGAAAACAAAGAGGCTCTGAAAGATTTGTCGGGCGGCCGTCCGAAGTCCGCTGTCGTTACGACAAGCGGCATATATCTTTCCAAGCTGTCTGTCGATACGTTGAAAAGACGTTCCAGCGTTTTTTCCATTTAGGTTGTCCATTTTTGAACGGAGGATTGCAATATGTCGGAAGATGAAACGAAAGTGATGAACGTGGAAGGAGAGCCTGAAAGCGCCGAAAAATATATGGAAAATCTGGAGGACGCCGATCTCGATACTTCCGGGATCACGATTCATTCGGATAATGTCGATCCCGAGCTTTCTCAGGTCGCCGGTCCTTACGACGCAAATCAGATTCAAGTGCTGGAAGGTCTGGAAGCGGTACGTATGCGCCCCGGTATGTATATCGGCAGCACGTCCGAGCGAGGCCTTCATCATCTGGTCTACGAAGTCGTGGACAATTCCATCGACGAAGCGCTGGCCGGATATTGCGATCATGTGGAAGTAACAATCCATAAAGACGACAGTATCACCGTCGTCGACAACGGGCGCGGCATTCCGGTCGATATGCATGAGAGCGGAAAACCGGCCGTCGAAGTCGTTTTGACTGTTCTGCACGCAGGCGGAAAATTTGGCGACGGCGGCTATAAGGTGTCCGGCGGACTGCACGGCGTCGGCGTTTCCGTTGTCAATGCACTTTCGACTTCGATGGAAGTCGAAGTCATGCGAGACGGCGCCCGTTATGAGATTACGTTTTCCCGCGGCAACGTCGTCAAGCCGTTGACGAAAATCGGCGACGCTGAGACGACGGGTACAAAAGTTCATTTTGTACCGGACGACACGATTTTTACCGATACGGTTTACAAATATGAGATCCTGCGTCACCGTCTGCGTGAGCTTGCATTCTTGAACCAGGGTATCACGATCATCTTGACCGACGAGCGCGGGGAAGAGACGAGAAGCGAGACGTTCCACTACGAGGGCGGTATTCGCTCTTTTGTCGAGCATCTGGGCCGGAAAAAAGAAAAAATCAATCCTGATATTATCTATTTCAACGGTACGAAAGACGGCATCATCGTTGAAATCGCGCTGCAATACAACGAAAGTTATCAGGAAACGATTTACAGCTTCGTCAATAACATCAATACCGAAGAAGGCGGCACGCACATGGCAGGCTTGAAGCTTGCGCTGACGCGCGCGGCCAACGACTACGCGAAAAAGCTCGGCGTGCTGAAGGAAAAAGACGAGAATCTGACCGGCGAAGATATTCGCGAAGGACTTGTCTGCGTCATCAGCCTGAAAGTGCCGAATCCGCAGTTTGAAGGGCAGACGAAGACAAAGCTGGGCAATTCGGAAGCGCGTGGAATCGTTGATTCGATCGTGTCCGAAGGACTCAACGAATACTTTGAGGAAAATCCGACGATTACGAAACGGATTCTTGAAAAATCCGTTCTTGCCGCGCGGGCTCGCGTAGCCGCGCGCAAGGCAAGAGAACTGACGCGCCGCAAAAACGCGTTGGAACTCAATCTTGGTCTTCCCGGTAAGCTGGCGGACTGTTCGGTCAAAGATCCGGAGCAGGCGGAAATCTACCTCGTCGAGGGCGACAGCGCCGGCGGATCCGCAAAGCAGGGGCGCGACCGCCGCTTCCAAGCAATTCTTCCGCTGCGCGGAAAAATCCTGAACGTCGAAAAGGCGCGTTTGGACAAGATTTTCGCGAATGCGGAAATCCGTACGATGATCACGGCATTCGGCAGCGGAATCTCCGAAGACTTCGACCTCGCGAAAAGCCGCTACGGAAAGATCATCATCATGACCGATGCCGACGTGGACGGCGCGCATATACGTACGCTGCTGTTGACGTTCTTCTATCGCTATATGCGTCCTTTGATCGAGCACGGCCGCGTCTATATCGCGCAGCCGCCGCTCTATCAGATTCGCAAGGGACAGAAGCACTGGTACACCTTCAGCGACGAGGAACTCGCGGAAAAGCTCAATGAGATTGGCCGCGACAATATCAACGTCCAGCGTTACAAGGGTCTCGGCGAAATGAATCCCGAGCAGCTTTGGGAAACGACGATGGATCCGGAAAAGCGCACGATGCTTCGCGTAGACCTTCAGGACGCGGAAGAAGCGGATGAGCTGTTCACGATCCTGATGGGCGAAAAAGTAGAACCGCGCCGCCAGTTCATCGAAGAAAACGCAAAGAAAGTCCGCAATCTCGATATTTAAAAAAGCATAAAAAAATCGTCGCTCGAAAGAGCGACGATTTTTTTATGCTTCCACAAAGGCAACGCAATACGAGATGCGGATCATATGAATCCACTCATTCTTGCCCGGTCAACGCTTGCGTGTGTTATTTGGTGATGGGCACGGTCAGTCCGAGAATGGCGAGAATCTGGTTGACCGACGAGTCGAAAGAAATGATGTTCTTCACGACGTGATTGGCGATTTTCCATGTGTCGAATTCGCCGTTGCTTTCCGCATATTCGATATGATACTTGATTTCGTCGTTCGTATGCTTCATCATCAGCATGCGCTCGACGAGCGTGACATAGTCGACCATGATGTAAATGGATTCAAAGCTGTCTTTCAGAAGCTTTGAGAGCTGCTTGATACCCTGCGCGTCGGAAATGATGACGCTGTTTTTATGGTTCTGCAGCGCGTTCAGGATTTCCTCTTTCATCATGCCGTAATATTCGCCTTTATAAGTAATCTTAACGAGAAAATCCTGTTTGAAGAAATCAATCTTATCGACGAAACGATACATGGTGGCGGCTCCGACGGGATTATTCGCGTATGCTTCCGGCGACCGTGTCGTATAGAGCGGGATATAATTGACGCCGTGCTTCATCAGTTGACGAATGATTGCTGTTTTTCCGCTTGCGTGCGGACCTACAAGGGCATAAAGTTTGTTTTTCATGTCGCGGTCTCCTCACTTTGTATTGGTTACGCAAGAATGCACGTGCTTCCATCATTTTAAATTTTATAGGTCTAATTTAGTATTTCTGTCATTGTACCATATTGAGGAAAGAAAAGAAATAGCAGAGGATAGATTTTTCAGATAAAATGTAGAAAATTTTTTAGGAAAAAAGACATAGATGAAATTTTTAGAGGAAAATTACAGTCGGCGTGGAAATAGAATAGGCAGGCCGGAGGTGAAAAGATGCTGTTGGCAATGATCGATGTCGGTTCCAATACGATACGAATGGCGGTTTACAAGATCCACGACGATCATGCGGTGCAAGTGATGAAACGAAAGCATACGGTCGGATTATCCGCATATGTGAAGGAAGGCGTGATGCAGGAGGAAGGAATACGGCGCGCCAGCGAAGTCGTCAGCGAATATCGCGATTTTCTTGCAGGCATGGGCGTCCAAAATGTCGTCGCGTTTACGACGGCGGCGCTCAGAAATGCGAAAAACAGCGCCGAGGCCGTCGCGAAAATAGAAGAAAAGACGGGCGTAAAGATTCGTGTCATTTCCGGCGAAGAAGAAGCGGCCTTTGATTTTGTAGGCGCGACGCATGACCTGGCGGCGGACGACGGTGTACTGATCGACATCGGCGGCGGAAGCACCGAGATCGTGATGTATCGCGCGCGCCGCGTCGTGCGAAAAATGAGTCTGCCTTTTGGATCGCTTTCCCTGAAAGTCGCTTATGTGCGCGGATTGTTGCCGACGCAGGAAGAAGTCGAGGCAATCCGGAAGGAAGTTGCCAAAGCGATAGAAATCGTCTGCTGCAAGCTCCCGCTTATGCGGAACGTCGTTGCCTGCGGCATCGGAGGCACCTTCAAGGGCGCTTCTGCGCTTTATCGTCTGATGTATGGGTTGGAAGAAAAAGAAACGCGCATGAAGACGCGACGTTTCGGCGATATTCTCAAGCATTACGTTTCCGGCAAGCCTCTCGCGGAGGAAGACGCGGAGCGTCTGATGCTCGCGGCGCCGGATCGGATTCATACCTTGTTTTCCGGATTGATCCTCGCCGACACGCTGATGCAAAAGCTCGGCTGCCGGGAAATCGTCTACAGCGACTCCGGCGTGCGGGAAGGATATTTGTACAGCGAAATATTGCGGGCGTGAAAGAACCGTCGGATCGTATTGACAAAGCCGCGACTTGTTCGCGGTTTTTTTATACCTACATAAATTGAAATTATTCATTTTTAGTTATAAAATAATAAGAATCTATAATTATTTTATCATATAATTGTAGTCCATAGGAAATAATTATATAAAATAATTCATTTTTTATTGACATCCCCTTACTTTTAATGATATAGTTTGAAAGTCCCGAATTGAATATATGAATATTCATTTAAAAACTACTATTATTACAGGGGGTTTGAAAGAGTCATGAAAGCAAGTCGGAAGCTCGGCAGAAAGTCGCTGAGCAAAATTGGGGCGAAGAGCAGAAATGTCCTCTTAGCAGGGATTATTGCCCTCGGGGGGGGTATTATTCTTCCTCTTTCCGCAGAAGCCGCAGAAGTTGAGGCGGCGGCAACGACGACGAAAGCTGAGGAGAGCTCCGCGTCGGAGACGCCCGCCTACACCATGGGCGAAGTGGTAGTCACGGCTACCCGTACGGAAAAGCGTGAAGTGGACGTGCCGATGGCCACGGAAGTCATTACTGAAGAAGACATCAAAGACAGCGGCGCGAAAAATGCGGCGGAGGCGCTTCAAAAGATTAATGGTTTCGCGTACGAAGCGTTCGGGCCGCTCGGCGTAGATATGGGAACTATGTCCAATAATGCCAATATTCGTGGAACTGACAATGGAACGCTTGTTCTTGTAAACGGCAATCCGATTGCTCAACGTGGCAAGTATCATTTACAAGATATTGCCGCCGACACAATTGAGCGCATTGAAGTGGTTAAAGGCGGCGGCTCGGTGCTGTACGGCAGCGAGGCGATGGCAGGTGTCATCAATATTATTACGAAAACGGAAGCGAAAAATTCTGTCACCGTAGGTTATGGAAACTATGGACAACAGAAATATCACTTGAACGTAGGAGCCGAGGGCTTGGTCGTCACCTATGACCGCAACTCGTGGCAAGAACGAAAAGGGGCGACTTATTCAGAAGTAACTGGCGGCAACTTGAGGACGGATTGGCGGGACATTTTGAACCAGAGCGGGACAATCAGTTACAAGTTCAATGATCATCTGAGTTTCCTGTATGGCCATTATGAGACGAGCGCAAAGTTTGATCGCCGGATTGCAAGTGCAACAAATCCTGCAAATCAGTATTTGGTTGGAAGTCCGTTCTATTTGCGTGAGTATGCTACAGTGCGTGACATGGCGCAACTTAATTATCGTGACAAAAACTGGAAGGGCAGTGCTTACTTCAATACGGGAATGACGAGCGCACATGGTCCGACATATCGTACCAATACCTACGGAGTACCGGCAGTGGCTTCACGGTGGTATGATACGCGTGAAAAGAACAGTACTTATGGTTTAGATGTGCAACGGAATTGGAAAATAGGGAAAGGGACGTTAACAGCGGGATTTAATGGTCAACATGAATCTTTTCGGGCATTGGCGACATTTAAAACAACTGGGACCGATGTAAAGCATGAGGACAGGAATAATTGGGGCGTTTTCGCGCAATGGGATCAAAAAATCGACAAGAAAAATTCGTTCATCATTGGCGGGCGCGAAACATGGTCTACAGGTGCTTCCGGCGGGAAAAATTTCAGCAATTTCAGTGCGTCGGGACAGTTCCTGCATAAAATGAACGATACGAATAGCCTCTTCTTAAATATTTCCCAGTCCTTCGTTATGCCGACGCTTTACGCCATATACAAAGAGGTTGAACCTGCCGATCTCAAGCCACAGAAGGGTATCAACTACGAAATTGGCTGGAAAAACATAACGGGGAAACATTCGTGGAAGGCGTCGCTTTTCGTCATGCGCATAAAGGATAACATCTCTGCAACTTATAACGGCCCTGGCGATTGGACTTTTAAAAACGAAGATTTCAAGAACGAGGGATTGGAGCTTTCTTACGCAGTAGAGAGCAAGAATGGTTTTTCCTATAATGCAGGTCTGACGTGGCAAAATCCAAAGGTTAAAGCGAATGCAGATAAAACGTACTGGGATAGAAAGTTTGGAAAAATCCAGCTTACGGGAGAAATTAGTTATAAGAAAGATAAATTGCGCGCTTCACTCAGTGCTTCGTTTCTCGGAGCGCGTGTGATGACGCCAACTAAACAACATTCTTACCATGTAAAACCGTATTTCCTGACGACGTTTACGTTGGGGTATGCACCGACAGATAAAACCGAGTTCGAGCTGACGCTGAACAACATCTTTGACCGACATGACATTATTTCCCATACGTCTTCCAAATACTATTCAGCGCCCAGCAACTTCCTTTTTAGTTTCACACAAAAATTTTAAGATGAAAACGGGGTTATCCTGTTCATTTTTGAAACGGAAGGAGGCGAGAGAAATGGCACATCCGGCACCGAAAATTCCAGAGGGACCCCACGGCAAGATCCGCTACGACCGCGCGAAGCGGCACGCGGCGGCAGCCAAGGCGAAGGGTAAGAGCTCTGAGGAGATTCACGCGATCTTCAAGCGCGTGATAGCCTTCGATCCCTTCAAGGACACCGACAAAATCCCCAACGACGAGGCGCACAAGAAATACAAGAGCGCAATCGTCCATGTAAAGGCGGCAAAAGCGAAAGGCGCGTCGGCGGACGAGATTCACTCGATGTATGAGCGCATCATGTCCGGTACGGCAGGAAAGCACAAAAAGGCATGAAACCCAGAGGGCTGCTTCGGCAGCCCTCGTCTTGATTGAAAGATGGGGAAAAATATGAAGATTTTTGTATGCACGAATGTGGCGCGCAGTTATAACCTTCTGACTCAGGAATGCAAGCGACTGACGGCAGAGGCGCCGGAGCTTGCGGCCGGTTGTTTTTCGGCAAACGGTCAGACGGATTTTTCCGGGGAAATAAAAAACGCCGTGTCCGAGGCGGAGTTCAGCCTTTTCCTGTGGATGGGAAGCGGGCTGGACAATCCGTTTTTGCAGCGGGCGGTACGTTTTTTGCGGCAGCGGGGAAGCCGCTATCTGATTTTGGTGGAAAACGCTGGCGACGATCAGGTGATGGCCGGCGTTTCGGATGCGCAGGCGGTAACGGCATGGCAATATTTTCGCTATGACGGGGCGGAAAATCATTACAATTTGCTGCTTTGGCTGGGCAGCGAGTTCGGCGGTACCCCATACAAAGCTGCGCCGCCGACGCCTCTGCCGTGGAACGGCGTCTGGCATCCCGATTGGGAGGGCAGTCCGGAGGATATCGGCGGATATCTTTCCACGCATTACGACGCGGCGAAGCCGACGGCCGGCGTGATTTTTTACCGCTCGGAGTGGATTTCCGGGGAATTTGCTTATCACACCTCGCTGGTTCGGGCCTTGGAAGACGAGGGCATGAACGTCATCGCGGTCTTCACGAATACGTTTCGTAACGAGAGTTTGCAGTCGCCGTCTTTCATGGATGCTGTCGACCGCTGTTTTTACCGCGACGGGAAGCGGCTGGTCGATGTGCTTGTGACAACGACGAAGTTTTCTTTGCACCTTTCGGGAACGGCGACGGAGGATTTGTCCAGGATCGGCGTGCCGATTCTTACGGCGTATACGATTCTCGGGAGCGAGGAGAGCTGGGCAGAGTCGCCTGCGGGACTTGAGCCTTCCGCAGTCTCGATCAGCGTGAGCCTGCCGGAGTTTGACGGGACGATCCATTCCGTGCCGATTGCGGCGAAGACGTGGAAAGAAGATGACGTCGCGTCTTTTGTGCCGCTCCCGGAGCGGGTTCATCGGGTGGCGTCGAAAGCGCGCAAATGGGCGGCGCTTTCACGCAAGAAGAATGACGAGAAGCGGATCGCGATCGTGCTTCACAATTACCCGCCGACAAATTCCAATATCGGAAGCGCGGCGGGACTGGATACGCCGGAAAGCGTACGGCGTATGCTGGCGGCGATGAAGGAAGCCGGATATCAGGTGGATTTCGTGCCGGAGAGCGGACAGGAACTGATAGACATCCTGACGGCCCATGTGACAAACGATCGTGAGATGCTCAGCGAGGAGCAGGCGGAAGCAGCGGCGGGACGTCTCACGGCGGAGGAATACCGCTCGTTTTTCAAGAAACTGCCTGCCGAGACGCGGGAGAGAATGACGGTCGACTGGGGAGAAGCGCCGGGAGAAGTGTTCCTTTATGACGAAGATCTTTTGATTCCCGGCACGATGAACGGAAACGTGTTTCTCACGGTGCAGCCGCCGCGCGGGTTTGGCGAGGACCCGGGCAAGATCCTGCATTCGCCGGATCTTGCGCCGCCGCATCATTATATCGGGTTTTATCATTGGGTGCGCGACCTTTGGCATGCGGACGCGGTCATTCATGTGGGAACGCACGGCTCTTTGGAGTGGCTGCCGGGCAAGAGCACCGGTCTTTCCGAGGGGTGCTATCCGGATATCGCCCTGGGGGATTTGCCGGACATTTATCCGTACTGGATCACGATTGTCGGAGAAGGGCTTCAGGCAAAACGCCGCGGCGCGGCGTGCCTCGTCAGCCATCTTTCGCCGCCGATGCGCTTGTCCGGCGTGTATGCGGAGATGGCTGAACTGGAGAGCGCGCTGGACGAGTATGCCCATTTCCGCACGAATCAACCGGACAGTCTTGACGAAGCAAAGAACATTGTGCGCGAAAAAGCTGCGGCGTGCCATTTCGACCATATTGCCGAGAAAGAGGATTTTGACGCTTATGTAGGCGAGCTGCACAATGCCGTGACGGATATCAAGAATATGCAGATCCGTACCGGACTCCATATTCTCGGGCAGATGCCGACGGGCGAGGATTTCACGGAGTTCCTGATGGCGCTTCTGCGGCTGGATAACGGGGACAGGGAATCGTTGATCCGTCTCATCATGGCCGAGAAAGGACTGGACTATGAACGCGCTTTGGAGGAAAGTGCAGCGCTGGCCCCCGACGGGGAATCCTACGGGAAAAAGCTTGACGCGGCGGAGCAAGTCATGCATGACATGATCGCAAAAATGGGCGAGCGCGGATATGCCGAAGCGTCGGTGAAAGACGCGCTTTCCTTGCCGGAACTTGCAAATATTTCCGAGGACGGGCGGGTACGCATGGAACAGATCCTGCGCACGGTATCCGAAACCCTTGCGCCGAAGCTTCGGCGTACGGAAGAGGAGCTTTCAAACACGCTCCGGGCTTTGGAAGGGCAGTATATCGAGCCGAGTCAGGCAGGTGCGCCGACGACGAACGGGGACGCGCTTCTGCCCACGGGCAGAAATTTCTATGGATTGGACCCGAGGACGATGCCGACCCAAGCAGCTTGGGCTATGGGGAAGACGCTGGGCGACGAGACCATCAAACGCTTTATTGCGGACGAGGGCCACTATCCGGAGTCGGTGGGCGTGGTCTTTTGGTCGGGCGCCAATATGCGAAGCCATGGGCAATGCGTGGCGGAGTATTTGTATTTGATGGGCGTGCGCCCGGTTTGGCAGCGTCCGTCTATGCGCGTCGTCGGACTTGAGATCATTCCTCTTTCGGAGCTCGGACGGCCGAGGATTGACGTCACGGGGCGTATCAGCGGGCTTTTCCGCGACAGCATGCCCGACGCGATCCGCTGGATGGACGAGGCGGTTCGGATGGTGCGGGAGCTTGACGAACCGGAAGAAGAGAATTTCGTCCGCAAGCATGTTCTCGCAGACGCCGCATGGCTGGAAGAGAACGGCGCAAGTCATGAGGAAGCGTGGGCGCGGGCGTCGTACCGGATTTTCGGCGATCCGCCGGGCGCTTATGGCGCGGGCGTCCAGGCAATCCTCGCAACGCATGAGTGGCAAAAGCTGAGCGATATCGCGGACGTTTATGTACGTTATTCGGGAACGGCTTACGGCTCTGACGCGCTGCCCGGGGCATACGAGCCGGAGGTTTTCAAGCGCCGTATGCGGGGAATCGAGGCCACGATCAAGAACGAAGATAACCGTGAAGTGCACATGTTCAGCTGTGACGACTTCAACGCCTATCACGGCGGTATGATTGCGACGGTGCGCGCGCTGACCGGAAAAGCGCCGAAATCGTACAGCACGGATACCAGCGATCGCCGCAGGGTGCAGGTGCGGTCGGTACGCGAAGAGGCAAAACGCATTTTCCGGGGCGAGATCATGAATCCGAAGTTCATTGACGGCATGAAGCGTCACGGATACAAAGGCGCCTCCGAGCTGGCGAACGTCGTCGCCCATAGCTATGAGTGGGACGCAACCAGCAATATCATGGACGATTGGATGTATGAAGAATATGCGAAGCGGTATGCGCTTGATCCGGAGATGCGGGCCTGGATGAACCATGTGAATCCTTGGGCGCTCCGGCGTATCGCGGAGACATTGCTGGAGGCGCAGAAGCGCGGACTCTGGAACGCGTCGCAGGAAATGCAGGAATCTCTTGTCAAGCTGTATCTGGAGGTCGAAGGTGAAATGGAGGAACGGGCAGATGCTTAAGAAGGCGGCTTGCTTGCTTTGCCTTTTGGCGCTGTGTCTTTTGTGTGCCGCTTGCGGGCCGGGGACGGTGCAGACGAAGGCGGAGGAGTTTCATGTAGTCACCGACGTGCGCGGGGACGAGGTAAAAATTCCGGCAAAGCCGAAACGCATCGTATCCGTGACGACGGGAACGGACGAAGTGCTGCTCGGACTCGTGGAGACGGAGCGCATGGTCGCCGTCAACGAGGCTTTTGTCGATCCGAAGCGATCGAATGTTACCGAGCTTGCGGAGAAAATCCCGAACCGTATCATACGAAATCCTTCGGTGGAGACGGTGGCGGCCCTGAAGCCCGACCTCGTGCTGGTACAGACGTGGATTCCGATTGAAAAGGTTGCGGCGCTTCGCGATCTCGGAATCCCGGTGGTCACCTGCAAAGCGCCGCGAAATTTTGCGGAGGTGCGCGACACGGTACGGCTGATTGCGGCCGCCGTGGACGAGAAGGAGCGGGGCGAGAAGCTCGTG
This sequence comes from uncultured Selenomonadaceae bacterium, assembly GCA_902782705.1. Classification (GTDB taxonomy): domain Bacteria; phylum Bacillota; class Negativicutes; order Selenomonadales; family Selenomonadaceae; genus RUG12372. The sequence goes on along the minus strand of CACZOL010000075.1, from coordinate 7,704 downwards.
GCGATGATGGACGAAGAACTGGCCGCTTTGATGAAGCGGATCGAGGAGGTCCCGAAAGAGAAAAAAGGCGCGACGGTGGCGCTGGTTTCCATCATGCCGGCTTACGGCGGCGCGGGCTGTATGATCGACGACGTGCTTTCTTATGCCGGCGCAAGGAACGCGAAAGCTTTGGCGGGGAACAGGAACGGCGAGGCCATGACGAAGGAGCAGTTCATCGCCTGCAATCCCGACTATATTTTCCTGCCGTCCTACGAGGATCCTGCCTCGAAAGAACAGCAGTATGGCGCGGAATATATGAGCGATCCGTCGCTGCAAGTCATGAAAGCCGTGCGCGATGGGCACGTCTGCTATCCGTGGGCGCATTATATTTACAATATCTCGCAAAACGTCGTGTTCGGCGCGCAGGAAGCGGCGTACATCCTTTACGGAGACACCTTTGCGCAGCCGAAGAACCGCTATCTGTCGGCTGTGCCGAAAAAATGAAATCTGAACATTAAATCGAATATTATATTGAATATTTTATTGACATCTTCAAAGGTGTAAGGTAACGTAAACGCAACGACACAAAATTATACCCACCGCCTTCGGCGGGCCCTCTCCGGGAGTCCATCGGCCGCCTCGCAAAGGGCATACCCATTGGGAGGGCAAAGTGCTTCGACGCTTTGGGATTTTAAGAGAAAAGGGGACGTCATAATGAAGCGTCGGCTCATGTACAGCTTATGCGCGGTGTTCGTATTTTTTGCCGTGCTGCTCACCGTGTCCTGTGGAAAGCCTCCGTCTCAGAGGTCAGGCGGAGAAGAAGGCTATACCGTAACGGACGCCCAAGGGACGGCGGTGCGGATTCCCCAAAAACCCGAGCGGATTATATCTTTGGCCATATATACGGACGAGATCTTGCTGGGCGTGGTGCCTACCAACCGTATGGCGGCCATCAGCCGCTTCCTGGACGATCCGAAAGAATCGTCGGTCGTGGAAAAGGCGAAGCGCGTGCCGGAGAAGGTTGGAAATCCCACGGTGGAGCAAATCGTGGGCTGGCGCCCCGATCTTGTCATCGCCAACGGCTGGACGGATATGGAGCAGGTAGCGGCGCTGCGCGCACTGGGGATTCCCGTGGTGGTGGCGGGACGTGGCGAGTCCTATGAGGATATCCGGGCCTGTATTCGCTTGATTGCAGACAGCGTCGGGGAATCGGAGCGAGGGACGAAGGTGCTCGACCGCATGGAAGAGATCCTGCGGGATATCACTGTCCGCATCGATCGGATTCCCGCCGAAGAGAGGAAGCGCGTCGTGCTGCTGTCCGTGATGACCAGTTACGGCGGTATTGGAAGCGCGTTCGACGATATGTGCACGCGGGCGGGCGTCGTCAACGGTGCGGCGGCGGTGGGACTGAAAAACGGCCAGCCTTTGACAAAGGAGCTTCTTGTCAAAAGCAATCCGGATATTTTGCTCCTGCCGAATTATGACGATAAAGGAAATTTCGATACGGAAGCGTTTATCCGGAGCTATCTTGACGATCCTTCGCTCCAGACGATAAAGGCCATACAGAATCGGCGGCTGGAGTACCCAAGGGAGAGTTACATCTATAACGGCTCCCAGGATTTCGTCTTCGGCGTCCAAGAGCTTGCTTTTATCGCTTACGGCGACGCGTTTCGTCAGGAGGATAACCGCCACATCTCGTTTTCCGGCGAGGAGTAAAGGGAATGAATGAAATTGTTTTGCAGGCGGAGAAGCTTGCCGCCGGATACGGAAGACATAAAAATGTTTTGTCGGACGTGTCTTTTGAAGTGCGCCGGGGGGAAATGGTCGGACTGATCGGGCCGAACGGCGCGGGCAAATCCACGCTTTTAAAGACGCTTCGGGGAATCCTCGACCCGCGCGCGGGCAGCGTGCTGCTGAACGGACGCGATGCAGCGACGATGACGAGTCGGGAATTTGCGCTTGAAGTCGCATATTTGCAGCAGAATGTGGAGATCGCTTTCGGATACAGCGTGCGGGAGATCGTGACGACGGGGCGGTATCCGCATCTGGAGTGGTGGGAAAAGGAAGGTCCTGCGGACGAGAGGATCGTGGACGCCTGTATGGAATATACCGGCGTGCGGGATCTTGCCCATCGTTCGGTGGATATGATTTCCGGCGGACAGCGGCAGCGCGTGCTCTTGGCGAAAGTGCTCGCGCAGCAGACGCCGCTCCTGTTTCTCGACGAACCGGCGACGGGCTTGGATATATTCTATCAAGAGGAAATCTTTCGTTTTTGTCGTGAGCTTTGCGCGCAGGGGAAAACGGTCTTGATGGTTATCCATGAGCTTTCTTTGGCGGCGAAGTTTTGTTCGCGACTGATGCTCGTCGGGGATCATCGTATCGTAGCCGACGGAAAGCCGGAAGAAGTCATGACGTCGGAGTATTTGAGCCGTTGTTACGGCGTTCCGGTTCGCGTCGTGCGCAATCCGTTGACCGGGACGGCGGAAGTTTTTGCTGAGCCGCCGCCGGACGACGGGCAAAGAGCCGCGCTTTTACATGCCATTCTTGGGAACGGGGAGGACGAAAAATGAAAATCGGACGTATCCCGCCCAAGGTGTTTTTCCTGCTGATGGCGGCGGTATTTGTTCTTGTTGCGCTGCTTTCGATGTCGTGGGGGCAGATTGATATTCCGTTCAAGAATATTGTCGCGCTGTTTTGCCAGTATGCGGGATTGCCCTTTTTTGCGGACGTCGTTGTGACGCCGGAGCAGGAAGCGGTGCTTTTTCATATCCGTCTGCCGCGAACGCTGGTCGGGCTCATGGTCGGCGCGGGACTTGGCGCCTCGGGGACGGTCATGCAGGGAATCTTCAGCAACCCGCTCGCCGATCCCGGCATCATCGGCGTGTCCAGCGGCGCGGCGGTGGGCGCGGTGGCGGCGATTGCGTTCGGGCTCAGTGAAGTGAGCCTTTTCGCGCTGCCGATATGCGCGCTGGTCGGATCGTTGGCCGCTGTGACGCTGACGGTTTTTCTCGCGATGCGGCACGGGAAGATTCCGATGATGACGCTGCTTCTTTCCGGCGTCGTTGTAGGAATGATGCTTGGCGCGGTTACGGCGGGCATCCTCACCGTAATCAGCGAGCAGAAACTGCAGCAGTATCTTTTCTGGACGATCGGCGGTCTTGACTATCGGCGATGGGAACATGTGGCGATGGGCGCGGGGCCGATCCTCTTGGGCGCCGCCGTGATGATCCTGATGGCGCGTCATTTGAATATTCTCGTGCTCGGCGACGTCGAGGCGAAAGCCGTCGGAATGCCGGTCGCCAAGTATCGGCTCGGCATGATGACCATCGCTTCGCTGGTTACGGCGACGGGCGTCTGTATCAGCGGGAATATCGGGTTCGTAGGGCTTGTCGTGCCGCACATGATGCGGCTCATTGTCGGACCCGATCATCGGCTGCTGCTTCCGGCAAGTTTGTTGGCGGGCGGCGCGTTTCTCGTATTCTGCGATACGGTCGGCCGCGTGATTGCCGCGCCGATGGAAGTGCGCGTCGGTATCATGACGGCTTTCATCGGGACGCCGTATTTTCTCTGGCTGCTTCGGCGCGCGCACAACGTAATGCGTTGAGGATAATCTTTATGCGATATGCGATAGAGGCAAGAGGGATCAAGAAAATCTATAAGGGCGCGACGGTCCTCCAGCCGCTGGATTTGTCCATACCGGCAGGCGGCGTGTTCGGTCTTTTGGGGCCGAACGGCGCGGGCAAGACGACTTTGATGAAGATTATTGCCGGACTTGTCAGGCCGGAAGAGGGCGAACTGTTCATTTTCGGGCAGAACGCGGCGGAGCGCACGACGACATTGAAGCGGCTTGTGGGGCTCGTGCCGCAGGACAACAATCTGGAGCGCGAGTTCACGGTGCGGGAGGCCCTCACGATGTATGGGCGCCTCTTTGGCGTGGAGGCTCTTTCGGAGACGGTGGAGGCGACCATCGCGCGGTTCGAGCTGGAAGATATGCAGTCCAAGACGATTCGGAGCCTGTCCGGCGGCATGATGCGGCGGGTGTTGATAGCCAGGAGCCTGATGCCGAATCCGGAATTGCTTCTGCTGGACGAGCCGACCGTCGGATTGGACCCCGATGTGCGGCAGGGGATTTGGGATATTATTTCCTCGCTCTCAGCGGAAGGGAAGACGATCATCTTTACGACGCATTATATGGAAGAAGCGGTAAAACTTTGCAACCGGATTGCGATTTTCAGGGAAGGCAGTCTCGTCGTCAGCGAGACGAAGGAAAAATTGCAGCAGCGTATCGGAAACGGCGCGGACGATCTCGAAAAACTCTTTATCCGCTTGTCTCGCGGAGGTGATCTGTAAGTGGGCGCGTATGCGGTATTCAGCCGCGAGATGCTCATGCTCTACAAAAAAATCGGACGCATGGGTTATATTTTTTCCAGCATCGTTTCCCCGTTCATCTATCTGTTCGCGTTCGGCTACGGACTGGGAAACCGCGTCGAGGTTGCCGGCGGGTATCTGCCGTTCCTGGCGGGCGGCATCATCGCCATTACGATCATGGTCAACGCTTTCCAGCAGACCGCCGGTTCCATCAGCGTGGGCCGGATGTATTACCATGTTTTTCAAAGTCTCGTGCTTTCGCCGGTACGGGCGGCGGAGGTCATCTTGGGAATCGTGCTCGCGGGCGTGGCGCGCGGCGTCTTTTTCGGCTCGCTGATATTCTTGATGGCGTGGGGCGTATTCGGGGCGATTGAGCTTCGGGCGACGCTTGTGGCAGGCGCTTTCCTCGGCTCGTTCTGTTTCGCGGCGCTCGGCGTGATCGTGGGATTGCTTGTGTCGCAGCCCGACGACGTGGCGTTTGTGAATAATTTTTTGATCATGCCGATGACGTTTTTCGGCGGCTCGTTTTTCCCCGTGGAGAATCTGCCGCGTTTTGCGCAGCATATCGTGATGTTTTTTCCGATCGGCGCGCTGAACCGCATGATGCGAAGCGCGGCGTGGGAGCCGGGCCTTTGGCAGAGTGTGTTGACATTGGCGGGATTGGGCGCGCTGTTTTTCGCCGTAGGGGTAGCGATTTATAAGAGATATAGCGAATAGCTCTTGTCGGGTCTTTTTCCGCCATGCTGTGTCAAAGTGCTCTTGACGTAGTGCTCCAACTACGACTGCGAGCACTTTTCCGTGCCTGACGAAAAAATCCCTCGACAAGGGGGGATCGTAGAATGTCGTATATATTTTTGGGTTTACATAAGGAAGGAGATTGGTCATGAGTATTTTTTCGGCCGGATTGGATTATTTTGTCAAGGGCGGGCCTGTGATGTACCCGCTGCTGTTCTGTTCCTTGGCTGCCGTCGCCATCTCGGTGGAGCGATGGCTGTTCTTTCGTACGAATGACAGCGGCAAGGCATTCACGCGAGAGTTCTGCGATTGTATTGAACGCGACGACTGGGGGAATGCGAAGCAGCTGGCTGATTCGACGAAAGGCGAGCTGGCGAAGCTCGCCACCATCGTTATGGCGCGGCACGGGAATTTCGAGCGCCTCGAGAACTTCGTCAGCGTTCGGGCGGAACGGGCCATGGATAAATTCGAGCGGAATCTCAATTATCTGAACGTGATCGTAACGCTTTCCCCGGTGCTTGGTCTGCTCGGCACGGTGACGGGCATGATTGCCTCCTTCAACAGCTTCAGCCAGCGGCTGGACAATCCGATGGCCGTGACCGCCGGTATCGGCGAGGCGTTGATTACCACGGTATTCGGCCTTTGCATCTCGATTGTCGCTATCTGCATGTACGCTTATTTCATGCGTCGGCTCAAGGCGATTTCCCTGAACGTGGAAGAGATTGGGAATACGCTCTTGGAGGCAATCGCGAAAAATCTTGATCGGAAACGCGCAGTGGCGCACGGTCATCCCGTGCCGCAGGGGGCGAAGCTATGATCAAGCTGAAGAAACGCGGGCAGAGCGCGCCGCAGCTTATGCTCAGCCCGATGATCGACATGATTTTCCTGCTGTTGATTTTTTTCATCGTCAGCACCATGTATATGAGCGAGCTGCGGACGATTCCGGTCAAGCTCCCCGTCGCGACCGAAACGCAGTCGCAAAGCGCGGCGAAATTTTCCGTCACCGTCAAAAGGGACGGCGTGTATTGGCTGCAGGATAAGCTCATCAAGGAAAACGAGCTGATGGAAAAGGCGAAAGAGGAGCGGAAGCGGGACGAGAATTTCGCCGTGATCATTCGGGCCGACGAGGGCGTTCCGTATCGCGCCGTCATCCATTTGCTGGATTCGTTCCGCAAGGCGGGGATTTCGCGCGTGGGGCTCGCGACGGATAAGGAAGGCGGATCATGACGGGGAATACGGCTAAAGGCATTGTCGCTTCCGTAGTCGTGCATATCATTGTGTGCGCGCTGCTCGGATTCGCGGCGCTTCGTATTGCAAAAAACGAGCCGCTGGAAGCCGTTTACGATGTGGCGCTGGTGGGCGCCCCGGGCGCATCCACGGCTCCGAAAACGCCTGCGGTCCCCACGCCGCCCGTACCGCCGCAGCCGGAAGCGCCGCCCAAGCCTCCGGAAGAGACGCCTCCGCCGCTGCCGGACGATATCCTGGAGGAGAAGCCTCCGGAAGAACCGCCGACGCCGGAACCGCAGCCTGCGCCGACGCCGCAGCCGCCCGCGGAGACTCCCGCGCCTCCCGCCCCTGCCGGCGGCGGAGCGGCAGCCGAAGGCCCCGGAGACGCCGCCAACGGCTCTGTAGAGGGGAATCCCGACGGCAGCGGGGAGACGCAGGGCATTCCTCCCGCCAGCGACGCCATCGAATCGCCTGCCGTGCCGCCAAGCGTCACGAGCGCCCGTGCGCCGGAGTATCCCTATTCGGCCCAGCGAAAAGGCATTGAGGGGACGGTGGTCGTGCGTTTCCTGCTGAATAAAGAAGGCGGCGTGGACGATGTGGACGTGGTGGAGTCTTCGGGAAACGAGGCGTTGGATCGCGCGGCGATGGAAGCGGCGGAAGGATTCAGCTTCAGCCCGGGGCTTGACGGCTACGGGCGTCCTGTGCGCTGCTATGCGTATCAGCCTTTTACTTTCCGGCTGGAATAATCGCATATACGTTTGCATGTTGCACGTGAAACACGTTGGATACAGGCGCGGCAAGGCATAGAAAGGCTTTGCCGTGCCTGCTTTTTTGTGGTATAATGTGTCCGCTTGACGAGCGCAAGCTGAAAGCGAAGCGCGAGTTTAGCGGCACATATGCCTTGCGTATAATGTGACCGCTTAGCGAGCGCGAAAGTGCGAGCTTAGCGGCACATATCCACTGTGTGGATAATAAAATGCTTGTCGAAATGAGTTTCTTACATTTATATATGGGACACAGAAAACGAATGAGGGTGAGATTTTGGAGATTGGCAAGGACAAAGTCGTTCCGGTGAATCTTTCGGACGTCATGTCGACTTCGTACATCGACTATGCGATGAGCGTCATCGTGGCGCGCGCGCTGCCGGACGTCCGCGACGGTCTGAAGCCGGTGCATCGGCGCATCCTGTACGCGATGCAGGAAGCGGGCATGGGCTCTACGAAGCCTTACAAGAAGTCGGCGCGTATCGTCGGCGAGGTTCTCGGTAAATATCATCCGCACGGCGACAGCTCGGTTTACGACGCGATCGTCCGTATGGCGCAGGATTTTTCCATGCGCTATCTTTTGGCGGCCGGCCACGGAACCTTCGGCTCGGTGGACGGCGATCCGGCGGCG
>CACZOL010000074.1 GCA_902782705.1 uncultured Selenomonadaceae bacterium | reverse complement strand
CTACGAAACAAAAAAGGATTCGCACAAATCGCGAATCCTTTTTTGTTTCGTTTTAATCGTTTATTCTTTTAAATCGCCCGTGCTTGTAAAGAAACAGGATTTCCCGATAAACTCCCGCAAAATGGAATTGTTCGGGATATCACTTTCGTCTTCTATGCTTCCAAACTGCGTAAGGAAGCGGAGAATATTCTGTGCGTCGGCATAACCGGCCTCGTGGGGAGCGACCGCAGAAAGAAGCGGCACCGCATATTTCTTAAGTACTGCCAATTCATAAATCAGTGCGGAATTGAAAACGGCGTCCGCGTCTTCTTGATAGGGGAAGATGTTTTTCTCCTCGCCTTTCCGTACATCCCGCCATTGCCGAAGCGTCTTGATTGCGCTGGACGCCCGGAACTGATAATCGCGCACAAGACGACGCACGAAACGTGCATCGGTCGTCGGAATCCGATTATGCATGTCGATATTGAGCTGCGTCAATGCGCTGACATATATCTTAAACTTCTCGTCGCGCGGCACGGCATGCGTCAATTCCTCGTTCAGCCCGTGAATCCCTTCGACGATAATGGGCTGCTCCGGCGCAATGGAAAAATTCGGTCGTGCTCCATCTTCACGTTCACCCGTGACAAAATCATACCGCGGCAACGCGACTTCTTTTCCTTGCATCAGCGCGACGAGATGTTCATTGAAAAGCTCGACGTTAAGCGCGCGCAAGGATTCATAATCATACGCTCCTTCCGGCGTCAGCGGCGTTTCTTTTCGATTCACGAAATAATCATCCAGAGAGATGGAAACAGGAGTCAGCCCGTTCACACGAAGCTGGACTTTAAGCCGCTGGGCGAAAGACGTCTTTCCTGAGGAAGACGGTCCCGCAATCATGATAAGTCTGGCTTTTTTGATACCTGCCGCAATCCGATCGGCAATCTCGGCTATTTTTTTCTCATGCAGCGCTTCGGATACGCGAATCAAATCGCCTGTTTGTCCTAACTGAATGCTTCTGTTAAGATCCGGCATATATTCGCAATGTAAGATCTTCGCCCATTGTTTCGATTCTTTGAGTGTCTGGGTAAATTTGGGCTGGGCAATCGGCGGACGAAGGAAAAGTCCCTGACCGCCGCTCGGCATGCGAAGCAAAACGCCATTGTTTATACGTTTCAAGTCAAAACAACCCAGTTCTCCCGTTTTGTCAAGCATGACGCCGTAAAGGGAATCATACTGTTCGCCGCAAGTATGCAGCACCACGTCTTCTTCCTGCAACATGTTCAAAAGATTCGCTTTCGGAATCTGCCGCGTTGCCTTGAACAAACGCACGGCTTCCTCTTTTGACACGACGCGTTTCCTGATGGCACGATTCTCCTTTACGATGGCTCGCATCTGTACTTCAATAGCTGTGACAGTTCCGTCCGTCACGCCGCCAGGAAGTATCAAGTCGCAGTACAGGCCGCCGTTCAGTGAAGCGCGTACGATCAACTCGATATCTGCCGCGCCGTATAGTTCACGCATCGCGACGATAGCGAGAAATAACACAGAGCGCCGATAAACGCGCTCGCCAATAGAATCGGATAAATGCACCCAGACAGGTGTTTGTCCCTCGTCAATCGTATCGCCGAGGCTCTTGATTTCCCCGTTGACAATCGCGGCGACAATCATGTCGTTTTCCTTCGCCTGTTCCTGTATAAGTTCCCGTAAGACTCGTTCCCGTTTATCTTTTCCGTCCATCATGCAAAATCCTTTCTATAGGTTATTACGCAATTTCGCGTCACAATAAAAAATGCTCAGAAAAGCCTGCGCTCTCCCAAGCAACACCACCTCATTCAAAATACCCAAAGGGTAACCTGATAAACAAGCGAACCAATCAAAGCCGTGCACGGTATCGTAAGCACCCATGCCACAAGCATTTGCTGTGCGACGCCCCAACGTACCGCGCGAATCCGTTTCGCCGTGCCGACGCCCATGATTGAGCCGGACACGACATGAGTCGTGCTGACCGGAAGATGCAGCATGGTTGCCGAAAAAATAACGAGAGACGAATTGAGATCAGCTGCAAAGCCACTGATGGGCTCCAGCTTGAATATCTTGCCTCCGATCGTCTTGATGATACTCCAGCCGCCCATAGCCGTACCGAAAGCCATAGCCGTCGCCGCCAAAATCTTCACTAAAGTCGGCACCTCAAACTCGCTGATATAGCCACCCGACAAAAGAGCCAACGTGATGATACCCATCGACTTTTGCGCGTCGTTCGATCCATGAGAGAACGCCATCATCGCCGCAGATACAATCTGCATTTTCTTGAACCGGCCGTTTACGATATAAGGTGTACATTCCCCGAACAACAGATACAAAAGATGCATCACGAAATAACCGGTGATGATCGCGATCAACGGGGATACGATCAAGGAAAGAATAATCTTCCCGATGCCGACGAGATTCAGGCCCACGACGCCCGTAGAAACCAGCACCGCGCCGATGACGCCTCCGACCATTGCATGAGACGAGCTTGACGGCAGCGCGAGTTTCCAAGTAAAGAGATTCCAAAAAACCGCGCTGATAAGCGCCGCAATCAACACATGTTCGTCTACATGGATCGCGCTGCTCACGATGTCGCTGCCGATCGTCTTTGCAACGCCCGTCGAGTACATCGCGCCCAGAAAATTCAAAACCGCCGCCATCAAGATTGCTTTTCGCGGAGAAATCGCCCGCGTCGAAACCGACGTCGCTATGGCGTTCGCCGTATCATGAAAACCGTTGATGAAATCAAACAGCAATGCAAGCCCGATGACCGTGAAAATCATATACTGCAGCTCAGGCATATTTCATAACCACGCCGCGAATCATATCCGAAACATCTTCGCAATGATCCAGCGTGTCCTCCAGATTCTCCAGAATATCCTTCCACTTGATAAGTTCAATCGGATCTTTCACATTGTCGAAAAGGTATGCGATCTCTTGACGATAGACGCGATCGCCTTCGCTCTCGAGTTTTCCGATTCGATGCGTCGACTCCAAAATGAGTTCACGATTCTTTTTGATGTCTTTCAAAAGCTCAAACGACTTGATGATCTCGCTCGTCGACTCCAGAAGCAGCTTCGTCATGGAAACGACGCCTTCTTTCGCCTGCCCCGTACGGTAAATAACAAGCCGCTGCAATGTCGTTTGCAGATAATCGACGCCATCGTCCAAGCCGTTGGCCAACGCGAAAATATCTTCACGATCGATAGGAGTGATAAACGTCTGGTTCAGCTCATCAATGATCTTGTCGTTGATGGCGTCCGCCTCATGCTCCAAATCGATGATCGCTTTCATCTTTTCCGCCGCCCGCGTATAGTCAAGCATGACTTCATCAAGCATCAGCGCCCCACGATAAAAGCACTTGGCGCTTTCAACAAAGCAATCGAAAAACTCCGTATTTTTATGCTGAAAATTGAACATGCGAACCCCCCGCGCATAATTTCCCCAATATAACGTCTACACTATAGCATGAATTCCCCCATTCAGCAATATCCCGTTCTATTGCGGTCTACAGCGCAATTCAACGTTTCTTCACCAGTTCCGCCAGTTCATCGAAATCTTTCTTGAGCTGAAAATACTCGTCGGCAAGTTTCAATGCGGCAAGGGCTCCCACACGCGCTCCGGAAAGATTATTTACCTGCCGCGAAGCGGCGCGCATTTCTTTGTCGACGACAGCCGCCAGCTTTTTCAGATATTCAGGATCCTGATCCGTTTTGAGTGAGAATTTCTCGCCGAAAATATCAACGATAACCTTCTGCTCCATCTTATCGCTCCTTACATCCGAAGCTCAGCGCCAAACTCTTTCCCTACTGATTTGACAATCTGCTTGCAGGCCGCGTCGATCTCCTCGTCGGTCAGCGTCCTTTCTCCCGACTGGAAATGCAGCGCAAACGCCAGGCTCTTCTTCCCCTCGCCGATCTGTTTTCCTGTATAGAGGTCGAACAAAGCCACATTCTTAAAATATGGCCCTGCGTTCTTTTTGATGACGCGCTCGACATCCGCCGCAGCGGTTTCATCCGAAACAATCAGCGCTAGATCCCTGGAGATTCCAGGATATCTTGGCAAAGGCTGCGAAGTAAAGGTCTTCGCAGCGTTCGCTAGAAGTGTCGCTACGTCCATTTCAAAGATATACATTTTCTTCGTGACGCCGAAGGCTTCCTGCACAGCCGGGTGCACCTCGCCGACCACGGCGAGAATTTCCTTGCCTTTCTTGAATATCGCCGTCTTCCCCGGATGCAAAGCGAAATGCTCGCCCGCTTCGACGGTATAACGAGAAATCGAAAGTGCGGAAAACAGTTCTTCGACTATACCCTTCGCATCGTAGAAATCGAGCATAGCGCCGTCCTGTCCCAAGCCGACCGGCTCGCGACGACCGGCCAGAATCCCCGCCAGTTTCAAGACTTCGTCCGGTTGTTCCGTCACCGGAAGCGCTTTAGGGAAAAAAACCGGAGCAAGCTCAAAAAGGCGCACATCCTCATTCTTGCGGGAGAAATTTCGCGTCGCGTTCTCAAAAAGATTAGTCAAAAGCGTCGTGCGTACCAGCGGATATTCGTCCGTCAGCGGATTCATGATCGGAATTGCACGGCGAAGCGGACTGTCCTCCGGAACGTTCAGCTTATCGAACATCGAAGGATGCGTAAAAGCGAACGATCGCGCCTCATCCATACCAAGTGAAGCAAGTACGCGGCGAATCTTATCTGAAAATGCCTGCCGCGCGCTTTGGCGCGCTTCCATGATTTCGCCCTGCGGCGTCGTGGAAGGGATATGGTCAAAGCCGTAAATACGCGCGATTTCTTCGGAAATATCCTCCATGCAGGAAACGTCGTTGCGCCATGAAGGCACAATCGCATGATATGTACCCGTGCCTTTTTCTTCTATGCCGAAGCCGAGATTTTCAAGAATCGACTTCATCTTTTCACCCGAGACTGACGTTCCGAGTCTTCCGTTGACTTCCTCCGCCGTGAATTCCACCGCCGCAGCCTCTTTTTTGACCGGATAGACATCCACGACGCCCTTCGTGACGGTGCACGCGCCCATATCGGCAAGAAGCTGAGCGGCACGGTCGAGCGCACGTACCGTTCCCGTCACGTCTACGCCGCGCTCAAAGCGACCCGAAGCCTCGGAATGAAGCCCCAACGCACGGGAGGTACGACGAATGGAAGGACCGTTGAATGAAGCCGCTTCCAGTACGACCGTCGTCGTTTTTTCCGTAATCTCCGTTTCGAGACCGCCCATGACGCCTGCAAGTCCCGCCGGTTTTTCCGCATCGGCGATTACAAGCTCGCCACCTTTCGCAAGACGCGACGAGTCGTCCAATGTATGCACATTTTCCCCTTTGTTCGCACGCCGCGCTGTCAGACTATGTCCGACAACTTCGTCATAATCATAAGCGTGCATTGGCTGCCCAAGTTCAACCATCACAAAATTCGTTATGTCGACTACGTTGTTGATTGCACGGATACCTGCGCCTTCCAGCCGCTTCTGCATCCATTCCGGCGATGGTCCGATTTTTACGTTCTTCAGTACGCGTGCCGAAAAACGCGAGCAAAGATCCGGCGCGTCGATAGCGATTTTTACCATATCCTCCGCTTTTGCCGCGTCGTCTTCTTTTACGCTGATTTCCGGCCAGTGGGGCTTCCTCCCCGTCAGCACGGAAATTTCACGCACGATACCGAACACGCTGAAGCAATCGCCGCGATTTGCCGTAAGTTCAAATTCCAAAACGCAGTCGTCAAGGCCCAGCGCTTTCGCCGCAGGCTGCCCCACCGATGTATCATCCGGCAGGATATAAATGCCCGTTTTCTGTTCCTCCGGCAAATTCGCAAGTTCCATTTTAAGTTCGTCCGCCGAGCAGAGCATTCCCATCGACGCGACGCCACGTAATTTACCTTTCGAGATTTTCTGCCCATTGGGCAAATGCGCGCCCACAAGCGCCACAGGAACAACCTGTCCTTGTTTGACATTCGGCGCGCCCGTCACAATCGTCAGCGGCTCCTTTTCGCCGACGTCCACCGTGCATATCTGCAAATGATCGGAATCGGGGTGCGGAACGACTTCCGTCAATTTTCCCGTCACGACCTTTTCCAGTCCTTCGTCTGCGCGAACGACATTTTCAACCGGAACGCCGGCCATTGTCAAAAGATCCGCAAGCTGTTCCGGCGTCTCTTCAATATCGATATAGTCTTTCAGCCATTTCACTGATACCTGCATATATACTCTTTCTCCTTCTGTCACTGTGCCGAGGCTTTTTCCGTCATGCGGCGTCAAGGTGCTCGAAGCAGTTCCACCACTACACTTTCGCACCATCTTCCTAGCCTGACGAAAATATCCTTAGGCCCTTCCATCATACTTATTGATTATTCAAACTGCCGCAGGAACCGCAGATCATTATCATAGAAAAGGCGTAAATCGTCAATGCCATAAGACAGCATTGCTATACGTTCAACGCCAAGACCAAACGCGAAGCCTGAAACTTTCTTTGGATCGTATCCGCTCATTTCCAAGACATGCGGGTGTACCATGCCCGCGCCGAGGATCTCCAGCCATCCCGTACCTTTGCAGACACGGCATCCCTTGCCGTGACACATTACGCAGGAAATATCCACTTCCGCACTTGGCTCCGTGAACGGGAAAAAGCTCGGACGAAAACGGACGCCGATATTATCGTTGAAAATCCTGTGCAGGAAAAGCTCCAACGTTCCTTTCAAGTCGGAGAAGCGAATCCCCTCGCCAATCACAAGTCCTTCAACCTGCGTAAACATCGGCGAATGCGTCGCATCATAATCATCGCGTCTGTACACGCGCCCCGGTGCAATCATACGTATCGGCGTATTCGGTTCATGCGCCTGCATCGTACGTGCCTGCACCGGAGAAGTCTGCGTCCGCATCAAGATCTCTTCCGTGATATAGAACGAATCCTGCATATCGCGTGCCGGATGATCCTTGGGCAGATTCAGCGCCTCGAAATTGAAATAATCGCGCTCAATTTCCGGCCCTTCCTCGACGGTAAATCCCATATCCATAAAAATCGTTTTGATACGGTCGAGCGTCAACGTCAAAGGATGAAGATGTCCCTGCCATTTATGGCGACCGGGAAGCGTTACGTCGAGCTTTTCACCGGCAAGTTTCTCAGCCATATCGCGCGCTTTAAGTTCTTCTTTCTTTTCCTCCAAAAGCGCTTCAAGCTGTCCGCGCGCTTCATTGACAATCTGTCCGATGCGCGGACGTTCCTCCTGCGCCAGCTCTTTTAACCCGCGCAAAAGGCTCGTGAATTCCCCTTTCTTGCCGAACAGTTTCACACGAACGTCGTTCAGTTCAGGCAGCGTCTCCGTATGCCGCCGAATGATTTCCGCCGCTTCCTGCTTCAGTTGTGCAATTTTCTCCTCCATAACTTCCTCCCAAAAGAAAACGAACAAAAAGTCCATTTTCGAATTATCCAATATCGTCTTATTTTATTACGAACCCGGAAAAAAGGCAAATATATAACAAGGCTTTGAATCCTTGCCTCTCTATTTCTTCTCCTAGCATTCGCCTTATTGAAATGCCTTTTTGTGATACTAATATTTGATGCACGGCATTATAAAAAACTGCGACGCGTCAAAAAATGACATGCCGCAGTTTTTGTTTTTAGGCCATTTTCCCAATCGCCGCGCCGTAAACCACAAAATCATTTTCCCCATCGAAACCAAGCGCGGCGTTAAGCTTTTCGTCGTCAAAAGCGCCTATCGCGCAAACACCGATTTGATGGGTATAGGCCGCCAAATAAAGATTCTGACAAACATGCCCCGCGTCGAGGAAAACATAGCGCGCCGAACGTGGACCGTATCTATGGCTCATGCGCCGATAGTCCGCACACCACAGAAACGTCGCCGCACTGTTCTTGACCATATTTTGCGCCTTGAAGCCGGGAATCATCGCCGCATCCGCCTCCTCGCCGTTTGCAATCGGCAGCAGCGCGTGACCGAGCGCAAGAAAACGATAAAGTCCCGCGGGAATTCCCTCTACACGATGAACGAGCAGATATGTCTCAAAGGCATGACGCGCACCGGCCGAAGGTACAGTCCGCATCGTACCGCCGTTTTCCAGCGCCATTTTTACGCCTTGCGTACACCAGAGCAAAAACGAAAGCTCCTGTAAAGTCAATTCCTTGTCGCTGTATTCGCGAATCGACGCGCGCATCTCGACCATTTCGAGGAAATTGACCTCTTTGTCCGGCAAAAGTCCCGGCTCCGGAAGTCTGACTACGCGGGCGTCCGGCGGCACGGGAACCTCTGGCGGCGGCGGTGGGATCTGCCGCTCCGCTTCCGTCGGATGTCCCTCTTTCATATCCGTCGCGTTCAGAAAGCGTTTGATTTCTTCTTCCATATATCCCATCTCCGGACGGTTGCCCGTCTTTCCTTCAAATTTATGGTAGCTGCCGCCGTTGCGGCGATTCCTCAACTCACGGAACACGATTTCCGGCGAAAGATTGTGGAACGCCAACAACACGAGACAATGATACCAAAGATCGCCCATTTCATAGGCGATTTCCTTGCGGTCCATATTTTTCGACGCGATAATCGTTTCCGCCGCTTCTTCGCCGACCTTTTTCAATATCTTGTCCTGCCCGTGCTGGAAGAGATAATTCGTATAAGAGCCTTCCACCGGATTGACCTGACGGTCGCGGATGACTTCGTAAAGATCGTTCAGCACGTTCGCCAAGGATGATTGCGGCTCTTCCGGCACAACGGCGACGCTTTTCTCATTCTCCCCAAGCCGTCGCCCACTGAAGCAGGAATATGTGCCCGTATGACAGGCGACGCCTGATTGGTGTACGCGCACCAAGAGTGTGTCGCCGTCACAGTCGTATGAGATTTCCTTGACTTTCTGCACGTTGCCCGACGTCTCGCCCTTGTTCCAAAGTTTTTGGCGGCTGCGGCTGTAAAACCATGTGTAGCCGGTCTCCAACGTCTTTTTCAGCGATTCCTCGTTCATATAAGCGAGCATCAGCACTTGCCCGTTTTCTTCTTGCACAATAGCGGGCACCAAGCCTTTTTCGTCAAATTTCACCATTGAAATATCCATTAGAGTCTTACCTCCACTCCCCTTGATTTCAGATACGTCTTGACCTCCCGCACGGTAAACTGTCCGTAATGGAAGACCGACGCGGCAAGCACAGCGTCCGCCTTGCCCAAGGTCAGGACGTCGTAAAAATGCTCCAGCGTTCCCGCTCCCCCCGAAGCGATGACCGGAACATTCACGGCCTCGGACACCATGCGCG
>CACZOL010000073.1 GCA_902782705.1 uncultured Selenomonadaceae bacterium | reverse complement strand
TCCAGAGGGAGGCTTCGCCCCCGCCGAAGCGGAGGCGGCCATACATGCGGGCGTCACGGCAGTGACGCTGGGGCCGCGTATTCTGCGTGCGGAAACAGCGGCGATGGCGGTGCTGACAATCGTGCAGCATGTAAAGGGAGACCTTGGGAATAAGAGTTGAGAGTTAAGAGTGAAGATACTAGTGTTTTAACTCCGTAATCTCTCCACTCCGCACTCTCCACACTCCACTCTTTTTACAACGAAGACACAACTACTTTGTTATATAGACGGAACGGAGGAACAATCACTTGCCACGTGTATCATTCATGACGCTGGGATGCAAAGTCAATCAATTCGAGACGGAAACGATGGAGGGGCTTTTTCGCCGCGCGGGATACGAGACCGTTCCTTTCGGCGAAGCGGCGGACGTCTGCGTCATCAACACCTGTTCCGTCACTGCCCTCGGAGAAAAAAAATCACGCCAGATTGTCCGGCGCGCCAAGCGTCTGAACGACCGCGCAGTCATCGCCGTCACGGGCTGCTATGCACAGCTTTCGCCGCAGGAACTGGCGTCGCTGGACGGCGTACGCCTGGTCGTCGGTACGAAAGATCGTGCGCGCATCGTGGAACTCGTCGAGCAGGCGGCGCGCGAAGACGGCGTTCTATTCGACGTCGGCGACATCATGCAAACGGACGCCTTTGAAGACATCCCGCTGTATGAAGCACCGGCGCGCACACGCGCTTTCCTTAAAATCCAGGAGGGCTGCGAAAATTTCTGCTCGTTCTGCATTATCCCCTATGCCCGCGGACCGCTCCGCTCCCGCCCGCTGGCGAGCGTCCGACGTGAAGCGGAAAAACTTGTCCGCGCGGGGTTCAAAGAGATCGTACTGACGGGCATCCACCTCGGCGCGTACGGACGCGACCTTGCGGAAAAGCCGACGCTCGCGGACGCCTCACGGGAAATCCTGTCTCTTTCCGGCCTCGCACGCCTGCGGCTCGGCTCGCTGGAATCCGTCGAGCTGTCGGACGACCTTTTCACGCTGCTGCGCGATGAGCCGCGTTTCGCAAAGCATCTGCACCTGCCGCTCCAAGCCGGCTCCGACACGATTCTGCACGCAATGAACCGCCATTATGACACGGAAGCTTTCGCGCGGCTGTTGGAAAACGTGCGTGAAGCCGTGCCGAATATTTCGATTACTACTGACGTCATCGTGGGTTTTCCGGGCGAAACCGACGCGCTTTTCGAGGAAAGCCTCGCATTCGTTGCGCAGATGGGCTTCGCGAAAGTCCATGTCTTCCCGTATTCGCGCCGAGAGGGAACACCTGCCGCGCGCATGGCGGGGCAGCTTCCCATGGCGGTGAAAAAAGAGCGCGTGCGCCGTATGGAAGAGGCTGCGGAAAGGGCGGCGAGAACGCTGCGTGAAAATCTTGTCGGCAAGACGGAGGACGTGCTCTTCGAGACGAAAACCGACGGTGTTTCCGACGGACTAACCGAACATTATATGCGCGTCTACACCGACGCGCCCGTGCCTCTTGGCGAGATTGCCACCATGCGCCTGTCGCGTCTCTGCCAAGACGGATTCTGGGGCGAAATGTGCAAATAGTACGTTTCGCTCGTTTTTATTTTTCATGCAGGAACTTTTCGGTATATCGCGAAATAATATATATTCTGAATTTGAAATCGTTTTCTTCGGAAGGAGGGAAAATAAATGGCAGATTGCATTTTCTGCAAGATCGCGTCCGGAGAAATCCCGTCGACGATGGTTTACGAAGACGATACCGTAGCGGCGTTCAAAGACTTGGAGCCGCAGGCGCCCGTCCATGTGCTGGTCATCCCGAAGAAGCATGTGGTAAACGTCGCCGATTTCAGCGAGAACGACCGCGAACTTGCCGCGCATATTCTCTGCGACGTCGTACCGAAGCTCGTAAAGGAGCTCGGGCTCACGAAAGGCTTCCGCGTCGTCACAAACGCGGGCGAGGAAGGCGGGCAGACCGTCATGCACCTGCATTTCCATCTGCTGGGCGGCAGGTCCATGCAATGGCCCCCGGGCTGATTCCTGCCGGCTCTTTTTTCGTCATGCTGTGTCAAAGCGCTCTCGACATAGATTTTACCTACGACTTCGAGCCCTTTTCCTTGCCTGACGAAAAAATCCCTCGACAGGAACGCAGCGTTTACAGTCTTCATTGACAGTTACATATGCAATCGTGTATAATATTCAAGCGTGATTCTCTCTTGAGGATTTACGGAAATTCTAATTTTACTCCCAACATATTTGGAGGGGGGGATAACCATGGCAAACGAGATCAAGGTCGGCAAGAACGAAAGCATTGACAGCGCGCTCCGCCGTTTCAAGCGGATGTCGCAAAAAGCCGG
>CACZOL010000072.1 GCA_902782705.1 uncultured Selenomonadaceae bacterium | reverse complement strand
CTGCGTCGAATCCACGAAGGCGTCGAGCGCCTCGCGGAGCTGAGAGAACCACATGCCGTCATAGACGAGCTCCGCATAGCGGTTCGCCACCAGTTCCTTGTAATGGAGCGTAGCGCGGTCGAGGGTCAGATATTCGAGCTCGCGATGCGCGTAATAGAGAATTGCTCCGCCCGGGTTCTCATAGACGCCACGGGATTTCATGCCGACGAGACGGTTCTCGCAGATATCGGTGATGCCGATGCCGTGCTTCGTGCCGATCTCATTCAGAAGCGTCAGCAGCTTCTTTGCGCTGCGCAGCTTCTTGCCGTTCACACCGACGGGAACGCCTTCCTTGAACTCGATCTCGATGACTTCCGCTTTGTCGTTCACCTTTTCCGGTGCCTTCGTCACGAGGAACATATCGTTCTTCGGCGCATTCCACGGATCCTCAAGGTCGGAGCCCTCATGGGAAAGATGCCAGATATTGCGGTCCATGCTGTAGGTCTTGTTTTCCGTCGCGATGGGAATCTTGTGCTTTTTCGCGTAGGCGATTTCCTCCTCACGGGAACGCAGGTCCCACTCGCGCCACGGCGTGATGATTTTCATCTGCGGCGCCAACGCCTTGACCGAAAGCTCGAAGCGCACCTGATCGTTTCCCTTGCCCGTCGCACCGTGCGCAATAGCGTCGCAGTGTTCTTTCTTCGCGATCTCCACCAGCTTCTTCGCGATGACCGGACGCGCAAACGACGTACCGAGGAGGTACTTGCCTTCGTAAACTGCGCCCGCCTTCAGCGTCGGCCAAACATATTCCGTCAAGAACTCCTCGGTCAGATCGGCGATAAACACCTTCGACGCGCCGGATTTCAATGCTTTGTCATGCACAACGGAAAGTTCGTCGCCCTGCCCGATATCGGCGCAGACCGCGATGACCTCACAGCCGTCATAGTTTTCTTTCAACCACGGAATGATGACCGAAGTGTCGAGACCGCCGGAATATGCCAGCGCAACTTTCTTCACTTTACCTTTTGCCTTGGCGGTCGTTTTTGCCTTTACGGGCGTTTTCACCTTAGCGATCGCTTTTGTTTTCGCAGGCGCCTTTGCCTTCGCGGTTGCCTTAACCTTCGTATTTGCTTTAACTTTTGCCATGAAAAACAACTCCTTTATAAAAATAAATATTTTATATTACCATATATGTAAAGGCCTTACAGCCTATGGAAACTCGGACAATCTGTTACCCCATCAAGAGCGTCATGATCGCCTTTTGCGCATGCAGACGATTTTCCGCCTCGTCGAATATCACGTCAGCATTTGCCTCGAAAACTTCGTCGGCAATTTCCTCGCCGCGATACGCGGGCAGACAATGCATGACAATCGCACGGCGGTCGGCCTTTTTCAAAAGCGCCTTGTTCACTTGGTACGGCGCGAAAATTTTCTTGCGTTTGTCATGCTCCGCTTCCTGCCCCATACTGGCCCATGTGTCAGTCACGACGACGTCGGCGTCTTTCACCGCCTCCGCCGGATCGGTAGTCAACGTAATACTCGCGCCCGTATTTTTCGCGTCCTGCAACGCATTCTTCACGACCGTCTTATCCGGTTGATGCGTCTTCGGCGTAGCCACGGCAAGCGTCATGCCCGTTTTCGCCGCGCCATAAAGGTACGAATTCGCCATGTTGTTGCCGTCACCGACAAACGCGACTTTCAACGACGAAAGGTCTTTTCCTTTGTGCTCGCGCAGCGTCAGGAAATCCGCCATGACTTGGCAAGGGTGCAAAAGATCGGTCAGCGCGTTGATAACGGGAATACCCGCCCACTCTGCCAGCTCCACCGCCGTCTCATGCGCGAAAGTGCGGATCATGATGCCGTCGAGATAACGCGAAAGCACCCGCGCGGTGTCGCGGATCGGCTCGCCGCGTCCGAGCTGTGTATCGTGCGACGAAAGGAACAACGCACTGCCGCCGAGCTGATACATGCCGACTTCAAAAGAAACCCGCGTCCGCGTCGAAGACTTCTCAAAAATCATGCCCAGCGTCTTGCCTTCAAGATAGCGGTGCGGCACGCCGCCTTCCTGCATTGCCTTGAGATTTGCCGCGAGATCGAGAATATCTTCCACATCACCCGGCATAAGATCGTGTATCGAAAGAAAATCCTTATCCATCCTTAAAAACAACCCCCTTATGCAAAACGCGGCAGGACGCGTCCTAACACGTTCACGACCTCGTCGATCTCGCTTTTCGTGACAATCAGCGGCGGCACAAACCGCAGCACATTCCCCGAGGTACAGTTGATAATCGCACCCTCTTCAAGGCACGCGTTCACGATATCGCGCCCTTCTTTCGTTATCTCCATACCCAGAATCAGACCCATGCCGCGCACCTCCTTGATGAACCACGGCAATTTCGTCTGCAAAGCCAAGAGCCTTTCCTTGAAATACTCGCCCATCTTCTCGACGTTTTCTAGGAAATCCGGCGTCATCGCGTCGAGCACCGCGTTTGCCGCCGCGCAAGCCAGCGGATTGCCGCCGAAAGTCGAGCCGTGGTCGCCCGCATGGAACGCCGCCGCCGCTTTTTCCGTCGCAATAAAAGCGCCGATCGGCACGCCGCCCGCCAATCCTTTCGCCAGCGTCACGATATCGGGCTTCACGCCGAAATGCTCATAGGCGAAGAATTTTCCGGTGCGCCCCATGCCGCTTTGAATCTCGTCAAGAATCAGCACCGCGCCGTATTTATCGCAAAGCGCCCGCACTTTCTTGAAATAATCCTCCGGCGGCACATGGACGCCGCCTTCGCCCTGAATCGTCTCCAGCATGACCGCGCAGGTCTTTTCACTGACCATCTTTTCCAACGCGTCGTAATCGCCGAAATCCACATAGGAAAAGCCTTCCGGCAGCGGGCCGAAGCCCTCCTGATATTTCGGCTGCCCCGTAGCGGTCAACGTTGCCAACGTACGTCCGTGAAAGCTGTGCCACGCGCAAATGATTTCGGACTTCTCCGGCGAAATCGTGTGCGCGTATTTGCGCGCAAGCTTGATGGCGCCCTCGTTGGCTTCCGCGCCGGAGTTGCCGAAAAACACCTTGCCGTCACCGAAACGCGCCGCGAGCTTTGCCGCCGCGTCGGCCTGTGTCTCGGTATAGTAAAGGTTCGAGCAGTGGATCATCTTCTTTGCCTGCGACGCTATCGCGTCCACCAGCGCTGGATAGTCGTGCCCAAGCACATTCACCGCGATGCCGCCGAGAAAGTCGATGTACTTCTTGCCCTGCGTATCATAGACATAGACGCCTTCACCGTGGTCAAGCACGATTTTGTACCGCGCGAACACGGGCAGATAATCCCGCGCGTCGATTTCATAGATTTGTTCGTCGGTTTTCCGCATCTTCAATCTCCTATCCTTTCACAATCTCCGTACCGATGCCCTGCTCGGTGAAAAGCTCCAACAGCAACGAATGAGGAAGCCTTCCGTCGATGATGGAGGTCTTGTGTGCGCCCTGCCGAAGCGCCGTCAGACACGCTTCGACTTTCGGAATCATACCACCGGAAATCGTGCCGTCTTCGATGTATGCTTCCGCTTCTTTTTGCGTCAACGAAGAAAGGAACGTACTCTTATCCGAGAAGTCTTTGTAGATGCCCTCCACGTCCGTCAAAAGCAACAATTTTTCCGCTTTCAGAGCGCCCGCGATAGCCGCCGCCACATAGTCGGCGTTGATATTGTACTGCGCGCCGTCCTCGCCTACGCCGATCGGCGCAACTACCGGGACATAGCCGCGGTCGAGATTGTCCTCAAGGATCTTGGCGTTGATACTCTCCGCCTCGCCGACGTGACCGATGTCCACCGAATGCTCTCCTCCGTTTTCATGCACGACGGCGAGCTTTTTCTTCGCGCGGATCAACTCCGCGTCCACGCCGGAAAGGCCGACAGCACGATTGCCGCAGGCATTCAGCCGCATGACAATCTCCGCGTTGACCTTGCCGATCAGCACCATGCCGACAATCTCCATCGTCTCCTCATCCGTCACGCGAAGCCCGCTGACGAACTCCGTATCCTTTCCGACCTTTTTCAAAAAGCCCGTGATGTCAGGACCACCTCCATGCACGATGACCGGACGAAGGCCGACCTGCTTCATCAGCGTCACGTCCTGCATGACCTTTTCTTTCAGTTCCTCGCTGACCATCGCGTTGCCGCCGTACTTGACCACGATGGTCTTGCCCGAAAATTTTTGGAAATACGGCAGCGCCTCGACGAGAAGATTCGCCGTATCCTGCGGTGAAAACATTCTGCCGCCTCCCATCAGGTATGATATTCGCCGTTGATTTTCACATATTCATAGGAGAAATCGCAGGACCAGACTGTTGCCTCCGCGTCGCCGAGACCGAGCTCCACGTCGATCACGATATCGTGCTCTTCCATGACTTCGCGAAGCGCCTTCTCGTCGAACGTCGCGCCGACGCCGTTGGCGTAGACGGGAATCCCGCCAAATTTCACGACCGTCTTTTCCGGCTTCATCGGAACGCCCGCATAACCCACCGCGCAAATCACGCGGCCCCAGTTCGGATCCTCGCCGAAAAACGCCGTCTTG
>CACZOL010000071.1 GCA_902782705.1 uncultured Selenomonadaceae bacterium | reverse complement strand
TGTGCGCGGCTACGGGCAGACGGAGCTTCTGGGCGGCGCGATGGGGCTTCTTTCCATCATGACCGAAGAAGGCGCGGAAGTCGTTCAAGAACATATCGACGGGCTTGCCGATAAGGGATTGATTTATTCCGTGGCAGGGAAGCCAGGCTGGTATGGCGCGGATTATCCGTTTGCCGACGATTGAGCCTTCCCCTCAAGGGGAGAGCTAAGATACATTCTCACGGTTTCTAATACAAATTTAATTCTCCTTTCACTTGTCTATAAAAACGTGATTTTATGATGAAATTGGTTAAAAGCACTTGGGATTTCAGCAAGGATAGGAAGTGAGCACAATGAAGAAACGGGGACGCGGAAAACTGGCGGTATTGGCGGCGGCGCTTCTGCTTTGCGGAAGCACGGTCGGCGAAGCGGCGGCGCTTTCCATACAGGAAGCTGTCGATCTTGCGATAGCGCAGAATACGTCGCTTCGCATTACGGAGATGGGCGAGGACACGGCGCGGGCGGATCTCAAAAGCGCACGCGGCGCGAACAGCTTCGACTTCGGTCTCAGCGGCAGCCTGACCGACGGCAAGATAAACAACGAATCGCGGCAGGATAACGGCTCCCTTTCTCTTAGCGTGGGACTGCCGATTTATTCCGGCGGCAAGAATCAGGCGAAAATCGAGAGCGCCGAGATTGGCGTGGACGCGGCGCGGCTCAAGACGGAGCGCGCGCGTGAGGATTTGCGTCTGTCGGTCATCCAGGCATATTACAACGTGCTGGAGGCAAAGAAAAAGATAGAGATTGGGCAGGAAACCGTCGAGAAATACCAAGCGCACTTGACGAATGTGGAGCAGCTTTTCACGGCGGGCAGCAAGGCGCGTCTCGACGTGCTTCGTTCCTCGGTAGAGTTGACGAACGCACGGCAGAACCTGCTGAAAGCGGAAAACGACCATGAGGTCAAGCTCTTGACGCTGAAAAATTTGCTCCGGATCGATGCGAAAGAAGAATTGATCCTGACTGAGGATTTCAAGTTCGTGCCGTTTCATCCGGGTATGGACGCCTGCGTCGATTATGCGTATCTCCATCGAAAGGATCTTCTGATCGACGTCTACAACTTGAAACAGCGGGAGCTGGATGTCAAGGCGGCGCGGGCGGGATTCCTGCCGTCGCTGCGGTTGTCCGCTTCTACGGGCGCTTCCGAGCGCTTCAATCCGGGCTCGGACAACAGCCACAATTACCAAGTCGGCCTTTCGGCAAGCTGGAATCTTTTTGACAGCGGCGTGACAGAGGCCGCCGTGGACAAGGCGAAAACGGCCCGCGACCAGGCGGAGCTGACGCTGGTAAAGGATAAAGAGGACATCAGCTTTGCGGTGCGGCAGTTGTATTACAGCATGCGCGAGGCGGAGCGGCGGTTCGCCGTGACGAAAGCGGCAGTCAGCGAAGCCGAGGAAGATTACTATATCGCCAGTGAAAAGTACCGCGCAGGGCAGGGCATCCTGCTGGACATCATCGATTCCCAGGAGGCGCTGGCGACGGCGGAACTGAATTTCAACAGCGCACAGTACGATTACGCGCGATTCAAAGCAGCGGTAGAAAACGCCATGGGGCTGGGACTCGGGGAAGACCCGGGGATTGCCGACCCGGAGCGGACTGCAGAGCGCGAGGCGTTTTTCAGAGAAAGGGGCATCGTTCCGAACGGACCGCGGGCCTCCAAGGATTATCGCCGTGCGAAGGAAATCATCGATGCGAACACGCCTGCGAAGTGGGCAGAGCAAGCCGCGAAAGAAGCGGCGGAAGCACGAGAGGGGAAGGGTGACAGATGAAAGGTATAACAAAGGCGGCTGTCGCCGTCCTCATCGTTGCGGTGGCGGCTTTCGGAGGCTGGCAATGGTACCAGAGCAAGCAGACGGCGACGGAGCAAGCGAAAATCGAAACAGTCAAAGTGAAGAAAATGGATTTGAAGGCCACGGTATCGGCGACGGGCACACTCCGTCCGGTGGATTCGGTCGAGGTCAGCTCGAAAATCACGGCGCGTATCAGCTCCGTGCTCGTCAAGGAGAACGATCGCGTGACGGCGGGGCAAACGGTTGCGACGCTGGACGGCAAGGACTTCGAGGCGAAGCGCGAACAGGCGCAGTACAAGGTCATCAACGCGAAAGCGAAATATGACCGTGTGTCTTATCTCTACAGCATCGGCGCGGATACGCAGGACGAGTATGAAGACGCCGTTTATAACTACGACACGGCGCTCAGCGCGCTTTCCGTCACAGAGTCCGATCTCGCGGAGACGGTCATCACCGCGCCGATGGACGGCGTCGTCGTTGGCGAACCCTTGACGCCGGGCACGATGGCGGTACAGGGCAACGCGAATCCAACGGTCATCATGCGAATCGCCGACCTTTCGAGGAAACAGATTCGCGCGAAAATCGACGAAACGGATATCGGCAGCGTTCGCGTCGGGCAGAAGGCGACGTTCACAGTCGACGCGTTCCCGAAATCGACGTTTACGGCCACGGTGTCGAAAATTTCCCAGACGGATGTGACGAACAGCTGGGAGGCGTCCACGTCTTCTTCGTCGTCATCTTCGGTCAGCGTCGTCTATTACTATGTGACGCTGGATGTGGACGATCCTGAAAGTTTGCTTTTGCCGGGGATGACAGCACAGGTTGAGGTCACGACCTCGGATCGTCCGGGCGTGCTTGCGCTCCCGATTGCCGCGTTGAAGACGAATTCCAAAGGCGCGTATGTGGTTCTCGCACAACCGGATGGCTCTACGACGGAGCAGTCGGTGACGACGGGCATCTACAGTGACGAATATGTCGAAATCTTGGACGGCCTTTCCGAGGGCGACGAGGTCGTCAACAGTTACAAGGCGACGGGCAAAAAAGCCTCCGGCGCCGGCGCGGGCCAGCCGCGGATGGGGGGAGCCGGCAGACCGCCGCGCATGTGACGGAAGCGGGTGATGGTATGGCAAAATATGTCATCGAGCTGTCCGGTATCAAAAAAATCTATCAGGTGGGCGGGCAGGAGGTCGCCGCTCTGGCGGGCATCGACCTCAATATCGCGAAAGGCGAATTTGCCGCGCTGATGGGGCCTTCCGGCTCTGGTAAATCGACGCTGATGAATATCCTCGGTTGTCTCGATCGTCCGACAGTGGGCTCGTATAAACTCGACGGGCAGGAAGTCGCGACGCTTTCCGACGACGAGTTGGCGGTCACGCGAAATCGTCGTATCGGCTTCGTTTTCCAGAACTTTAATCTGCTTTCGCGCATCAGTGCGGCGGATAACGTGGCGCTTCCTTTGGTCTACGCAGGCGTCGGGCGCAAGGAACGCGAGGAGAAGGCAAAAAAGATCCTCGACGCGGTAGGTCTCGGCGATCGTGCCGAGCATCAGCCGAATGAGCTGTCCGGCGGGCAGCGGCAGCGTGTCGCGATTGCGCGGGCGTTGGTCAACGACCCGCATATCATCATGGCGGACGAGCCGACGGGAAATCTCGACACGAAATCGACGAAAGAGATCATGGAAATCTTTGAGGGACTCCATCAGGAAGGACGCACGATCATCCTCGTCACCCATGAGCCGGATATCGCCGCCTGCGCGAGCCGCCAGCTTCTCGTGCGCGACGGCCTGATTACGCGCGACGCGGGCAGGGGCGAGGTCATGGACATCGTATAGAAGAGGAGGGAGCAAGGTGTTATTCACGGAAAGCGTGCGCATCGCGATTAATGCGCTTTTTGCCAATAAGCTGCGCTCGCTTCTGACGATGCTCGGCATTATCATCGGCGTCGGTGCGGTTATCGCGATGGTGGCCGTCGGTATGGGCGTTACACAGCGCGTGACGGACTCCATTGCGAGCCTCGGCAGCAATATGCTGATTATCCGTCCGGGTGCGTCGATGTCCGGAGGCCTTCGCGGCGCAGCGGGTTCACGTACCACGCTGAAATATGAAGACGCCGTTGCGATCAAGAAAAAAATCAAGGACGTTGATTATGTTTCGCCGACCGTGCAGAAAAATTATCAGGTCGTTTACGGCAATCAAAACTCGAATACTTCGGTCACGGGCGTGACGCAGGAGTATATGTCGATTCGCGACCTTAAGATCACGACGGGCTCTTTCATCACGGAAGACGATATGAATACGCGAAACCGCGTCGCGGTTATCGGCATGACTGTCGCATCGAATCTTTTCGGCGAGGCGAATCCCGTCGGAAAGACGATTCGCGTCAATAATCAGCCGTATCGCGTCATTGGCGTTTTGGAGAGCAAAGGACAGTCTTCCGTCGGTCAGGACCAGGACGATGTGGTGATCGTGCCTCTGACGACGGCGATGGACAGATTGCTCGCCGTCACGTATGTGCAGACCATCAACGTGCAGGTGACGAGCCAATCAAAAATGGACGAGGTGCAGTCGAATATCGAGACGCTGCTCCGTCAGCGTCATCATCTGACAGGCTCGAAGGACAGCGATTTTCAGGTGCAGAACTTGACGAGCCTGATGTCCACGATGAACGAGACGACGACCATGCTGACGCTGTTCCTCGGCAGTATAGCGGCAATCTCCCTCATCGTCGGCGGCATCGGCATCATGAACATCATGATGGTCTCCGTCACCGAGCGCACGCGCGAAATCGGCATACGAAAAGCGTTGGGCGCTACCTTCAAGGACATCATGACACAGTTTTTGATTGAGTCGGTGGTTATCGGCGTCATCGGCGGTGTGCTCGGTATTATCTTCGGCATCGTCGCGGCGCAGGCCATTTCAAAATTCGGCGACTTCCAGACGGTGATTACCGCAGCGCCGATTTTTCTGTCCTTTGCCTTCTCCGTCGGCATCGGCCTCTTTTTCGGGATCTATCCGGCGAGGAAAGCGGCGCTGCTGGATCCTATCGAAGCGCTCAGGTATGAATAACAAGTATGGCAAAACTCCCGAAAGGAATTATCCTTTCGGGAGTTTTGCGGTCATCGTGAGAGTAAGTGACTCTTTTTTTATTTTCCCGTAGACGGAACGGACACGGTGGGCTATAATGTTATAGTATGTTTTTTTGAGGTGAACGAATGGAAAAAGTAATCGTGAAAGTGCACGGCGAGCAGACGGGCGCGGACGGCGAGACGAACGCCATCGAAGTTGTGACGGAGGGCCGTCATTATTTCAAAAATGGAATGCATTACGTGCTCTATGATGACAAAATGGCGGATGAGTCCGTTTCGACGATGCTGGAGATTGAGCCCGATCGTTTGCGGCTGACGCGAAGCGGAGCGGTGGCGCAGGAGCAGCATTTTATGCGCGGCATGGAAAGCACCAGTGAATATAAGACGCCGTTCGGCAATCTGAAACTCTCGGTGCAGACGAAGGATATGACGATTGCTTACGGCACGGTTTCGGGGGAAATTCACGTCGACTATGCGTT
This sequence comes from uncultured Selenomonadaceae bacterium, assembly GCA_902782705.1. Lineage (GTDB taxonomy): Bacteria > Bacillota > Negativicutes > Selenomonadales > Selenomonadaceae > RUG12372. The sequence continues at coordinate 4,711 of CACZOL010000071.1, read as the reverse complement.
GGCGATCAACGGTGCGTGGCAGAGCGACAATTCGCTTTCCATTGAGATTTGTCCGGATGCCAGCGAAATCGGGAGATTGAATTGATAAGGAACTGGAGGCAAATAAGTTAGGAAGATTGCGTAGGATAAATTTTCGCTGTCGAGGCGGAGGAAGGAGGCATAGCGGGCTATGCCAACTAACGACAATGAAGACAGCGGATATTTAGACAAGCAAGACTCTTGAGTTATTTGTTGACAGTTCCGAAGCGAGGGAATGGAATGGATATGAAAGAAAAGCTCTGCGCGGTGATTTGCGCCGCGGCGGAGCAGGGAATTGCGGACGGCGTTTTCCCTGAGGCGGAGATTCCGGCGGTAGAACTGGAAGTTCCGCCGAAAAAAGAATTGGGAGATTTTGCGACGAATTTCGCGATGAAATCGGCGCGCGCGTTCCATAAGAGCCCGCGCCAGATCGCGGAGGCGCTTGCCGAGCGGTTTTCGCGGGACGGGATTGACCGTGTGGAAATCGCAGGCCCGGGCTTCATCAATTTCTATCTGACGCAGGAAGTGATATACGAAAGCCTGCGCACGGCAATCGCTGCGGGAGAAAACTACGGGAATCTCCCGAAAAAAGATGCGGAAAAAATACAGGTCGAATACGTCAGCGCGAATCCGACGGGTCCTTTGCATGTTGGCCACGGGCGCGGCGCGGCGGTTGGCAGCGCGCTGGTCAATCTTTTGCGTGCGGCGGGCTATGACGTCGAGGCGGAATATTATATCAACGACGCCGGCAACCAGATCGACCATTTGGCGGAATCTGTGAACGCGCGCTATTTGCAGCTTTGCGGGCAAAACGTCGAGGTGCCGGAGGACGGCTATCGCGGGCAGGATATCGTGGAGACGGCGCGCCGCATCAAAGAAAAAGACGGCGATATATATCTTTCGATGCCGGAGGCGGAACGCCTTTCGATTTTCAAGGAGCGGGCGCTGGCAGAAAAGCTCGCCGCATTGAAGGAAGACCTTGCGGCGTTCAACGTGAAATATGACGTCTGGTTCAGCGAGCGCACGCTGCACCCGGACAAGGTGAACGCGGCGTTGGAAAAGCTCCGCGCCAACGGCAATATATACGAGAAAGACGGCGCGCTCTGGCTTCGCTCGACGGACTACGGCGATGACAAAGACCGCGTCGTGATTCGAGCGGGCGGAGAGCCGACATATCTGGCGGCGGATATCGCCTATCACAAGGATAAATTCGAGCGCGGTTTCGGGCGCGTCATCAATCTTTGGGGTGCCGATCATCACGGCTATATTTGCCGTGTCAAGGCGGCAATCCAGGCGATGGGCGGCAATCCGGATAAACTGACGGTCATGCTCTTGCAGATGGTGAGCCTATTGCGAGGCGGCGAAGCTGTGAAGATGTCGAAACGCACGGGTGAGAGCGTGACGCTGGCGGAGCTGATCGAAGAGGTCGGTACAGACGCGGCGCGATATTTCTTCGTGATGCGCTCGCCGGACAGCCAGCTCGATTTTGATATCGACCTTGCGAAATCCCAATCCAGCGAAAATCCGGTCTACTATGTCCAGTACGCGCACGCGCGCATCAAGAGCGTGTTCCGTCAGGCGGAGGAGACGGGGCTTTCAAAGAGCGACGCGTTCGAGCTTTTGACGGACGAATCGGAGCTCGCTTTGATCAAGAAGATCGAAGAATATCCGCGCGAGGTGGAAAAAGCCGCCGCCGATCTTGCGCCGCAGCGGATTGCGCGCGTCGCGCACGAAATGGCAAGCGCATTCCATAGTTTCTACAGCCGGTGCCGGATTATGGGCGTCGAGCCGAAGTTGGCGGGCGCGAGGCTCGCATTGGCGGGTATGACCGCCCAGGTCATTCGCCATGCATTGGGAATTCTTGGCGTTAGCGCGCCTGAAAAAATGTAAGACCAAGGGAAATATAAGAATTTTGAGGAGGCTTTTAACGTATCATGGATTTTACAAAAAGCTCGGAGACTGACGTCGCGTATCACATTCTTTCCAAGAAAGGGAAGCCGCTTTATTACAAGGACCTCATCATGGAGGTTATCCAGAAGAAAGCGAAGCCGGTACAATCCCTTTCCTATGCGATTTCGGAGGTCTATACGCAGATTAACATGGACAGCCGTTTCCAGCACACGGGAAAGAGTATGTGGGGCTTGACCGAATGGAACCCCGCCGAGTCGAAACGCTCGAGTTCTTCATCCTCCGGCTCGTCGGCCTCTACCACGGCGAAGTCAAGCCGTCGCCGCGAAAAGTTGCTTGAAAGCATTCAAGAGTAAGTATTTCCTGAAAAACGGAGGTCATTATGGCAAAGTATATTTTCGTTACGGGCGGTGTCGTTTCGTCATTGGGCAAGGGCATTACGGCAGCGTCGTTGGGCAGGCTTTTGAAGAATCGCGGCGTCAAAGTCACGATCCAGAAATTCGACCCGTACATCAATATCGATCCCGGCACGATGAGCCCCTATCAGCATGGCGAAGTCTTCGTGACGGACGACGGCGCGGAGACCGACCTTGACCTCGGACACTATGAGCGCTTTATCGACATCAGCCTGACGAAAATGTCGAACATCACCGCCGGAAAGGTGTACTGGTCGGTGCTGAACAAAGAACGTAAAGGAGACTATCTTGGCTCGACAGTGCAGGTCATTCCGCATATCACGAACGAGATCAAGCAGCGCGTCTATGACGTGGCGAAAGCGGACGAAGCGGACGTCGTGATCACGGAAATCGGCGGTACGGTCGGCGACATTGAGAGCCTGCCGTTTATCGAGGCAATCCGTCAGGTGAAAAAAGAAGTCGGCAAAAACGACGTCCTCTATATCCATGTGACGCTGGTGCCGTACATTTCCGCCGCCGGCGAGCTGAAGACGAAGCCGACGCAGCACAGCGTCAAGGAGCTTCGCGGCATCGGTATCCAGCCGGACATTCTTGTCTGCCGCACGGAAAAACCGCTGTCGAAGGAAATGAAAGAAAAGCTCGCGTTGTTCTGCGACGTGGACGTGAACGCGGTCATTGAGAACCGGACGGCCTCGACGATTTATGAAGTACCGCTGATGATGCAGAAGGAAGGGCTTGACCGCATAGTCCTCGAAAAGCTGAATATGGACGTGTCTCCTGCAAATATGGACGACTGGCAGAAAATGGTTTACAAGATCCAGCACCCGACGAAAAAAGTCAAGGTCGCCGTGGTCGGCAAGTACGTCGCGCTGCCCGACGCCTATATGTCCGTGACGGAGGCGCTCCATCACGCAGGCATTGCCAACGACGCGGAGGTTCGCATCCAGTGGGTCAATTCCGAGGCACTCGAAAAAGAGGACGCCGCACTGGACGAGATTTTCGACGGCTGCAAGGGAATTCTCGTTCCCGGAGGCTTCGGCGACCGGGGCGTCGAGGGTAAGATCAGCGCCATCCGCTACGCGCGGGAAAACAAGATTCCGTTCCTCGGCCTTTGCCTTGGCATGCAGTGCGCGGTCATTGAGTTCGCGCGGAATGTCTGCGGTTTGGAAGATGCGCACAGCACCGAGTTCAACGCGGAGACAAAGAATCCGGTCATTGCGCTGATGGATTCCCAACAGGGTGTCGTGGAAAAAGGCGGCACCATGCGCCTCGGCGCGTATCCGTGCAAGCTGCGTGAAGGTACGAATACGATGGCGGCTTACGGCGAGGAAGAAGTACAGGAGCGTCATCGCCATCGCTTCGAGTTCAACAACGCCTATCGCGACAAATTAACGGGAGCGGGACTCGTCATCGCGGGCACGCTGCCGGACGACAGCCTCGTGGAGGTCGTCGAGGTGAAAGATCATCCTTGGTTTGTCGGCTCCCAGTTCCATCCCGAGCTGAAATCCCGCCCGAACAAACCGCACCCGCTGTTCCGAGATTTTGTCGGCGCGGCGCTGAAAGTACAATAAATTATCGAAAATGAAACGCCCCCATGCGTGTTTTTCACGCGCATGCGAGGCGTTTTTGCATGGAAAAATAAGGCGAGTTGTGATAAACTAAAAATACAATGCTTCCAATGAGGTGAAAGTGATGGCGATTCATGTTATCCGAGAGGCGCGGCGTTGCCTGCAATGCGCGACCCCGACCTGCCGCGAGAACGGCTGCCCTGTGAAGACGAATATTCCCGAAATGATCCGTCTTTTTCTGGAAGGGAATCTGAATGACGCCGGGGCGTTGCTTTTTGACAACAACCCTATGAGCGTGTTCTGCTCGCTGGTTTGTGACCATGAGGGGCAGTGCGAGGGTCACTGTATTCAGGGGAAGGAGTCGGACAGTCCGGTCCAGATCTCCAGCATTGAGCATTACATTTCCGACGCGTATCTTGACCGCTTCGTGGCGACGCGGGAGCCGGACAAGGGGCAGAAGGTCGCAGTCATCGGCAGCGGTCCCGCGGGGCTGACCGTGGCGGTGAATCTCGCGCGGCAGGGGTACAACGTCACGGTCTTCGAGCGGAAGGACAAAATCGGCGGCATGCTTCGTTACGGCATCCCTGAGTTCCGTTTGCCGAAGAAGAGCTTGGATCGCTATGAAAAGAAACTTCGGGCGCTGGGCGTTCATATCCGTCCGAATACGACCATCGGCGGCGCACTCTGCATCGACGACCTCTTTGACGACGGCTTTGACGCGGTGTTCATCGGCGTCGGCACATGGCGCGCGCGCAGGCTCGGCGTCAAGGGCGAGAGTCTCGGCATCGTTCACTATGCCGT
>CACZOL010000070.1 GCA_902782705.1 uncultured Selenomonadaceae bacterium | reverse complement strand
GCGGCGATCTATTACGCGCTCCTTCTTTTCGCCGCGCAAAGCTCAGAAACGCGCCGAGACGCTATCCTGCGCCTGCGGGCGCTGCCATGGCGGGGCGTTTCCATCGGGCTCGCCCTGCTGCTCTTGGCCCCAGCCGCCCGCGCCGCGCTTCGCTCGCCGGAAATCGCCGTCCATTTCATCGACGTCGGGCAGGGCGACGCGGCGCTCATCGTGACGCCCCACGGGCACGCAATCATGATCGACACGGGCGGCGTGCGGGACGGCGTTTTCGACGTAGGCGCCCGCGTCGACGTACCGTATCTATTGCAGTACGGCGTCACCTCTCTCGACGCCGTATTCTTGACACACGCCCACGAAGACCACGCGGCAGGCCTTGCGGGCGTTTTGCGGTGCTTTCCCGTCGGGCGCGTACTGACGGCGGCGGAAGGTCCGGCGGCTTACCAAGCGTCGCTCGGTCTTTCGGCGGCGGAAATGACAGCGACGCCGTTCATTGCCGCCGAAGAAGGAACGCGCCTGACCTTGGACGGCGTGACCGTCGACGTACTGTTCGCGCCGGACGCGCCGAAACGTGAACGCTCCGGCAACGAATCGAGCAACGTCTATCGCGTATCTTACGGACGCGCATCCTTTCTTTTCACCGGCGACTTGGAAAAAGAGCAGGAGAAAAAGCTCCTCGAGAAAACATCGGGCGAACTCCGGAGCACGGTACTGAAAGTCGGCCATCACGGCTCGAAAACCTCCACCTCGGAGTCGTTCCTCTCCGCCGTCGCGCCGCGCTGGGCCGTCATCGACGTCGGCGCGGGCAACCGCTTCGGCCATCCGGCAGCGGAAACATTGGCCGCGCTCAAAAGCGCGGGCGCGGAAACATACCGTACCGACAAAGACGGCGCAGTCGTCTTCCGCACAGACGGCAACTCGATGCGTGTGGAAACGTATGTAAAAAGGAAATAGCTTGTGCAGGGGCGTTGTATATAGTATGATGACTATGGACTCTTCCAGAGGGAAGACCAGATCCATAATGGGGTGAGGAAATGACGGACAAAGAGAAGTATCGGCAAGTCTGCCGGGAAGCGGCGGCGACTGGCGTCGCGCTGCTGATCCTGATCGTCTTTTGGCTTTTCGCGGGCTTCGGCCTTGCGGGAAGCTCGTCGACAATCTTCCGGCTGCCGCTGTGGGCGGCGGCATCCACCGTGGGCGTTTGGATTTTCGCGATTGTGCTGGTCTGGGCGCTGACGAAATGGGTATTCAAAGATATGGATCTGGGGGAAGAGAACCATGACTGAGACAGGACGTCCGGAAGCACTTTTGCCGCTTGCCCTGTTCATGGCGCTGATGCTTGGCGTCAGTTTTTTCGTGCGTTGGCAGGCCCGAACAGGAGAAGGCGGATTCCTGCGGCAATATTTCGTCGGCAACCGCGACCTCGGCGGTTTCGTGTTGGCAATGACAACCGTGGCGACTTACAGCTCGGTCAGCTCGTTTGTCGGCGGGCCGGGCATGGCATGGAGCGTCGGCTTCGGCTGGATTTACATGGCCGTGGTGCAGGTCACGGCGGTCTTTCTCGTGCTGGGCATTTTCGGAAAACGCGTTGCGCTCCTCGCACGAAAATTCAACGCGGTAACGGTGGTCGACATTCTGCGGCGGCGGTTTCGCTCCGACACATTGGCAGCGATGGCGGCTTTTATCATCGTGCTCTTTTTCTGCGCGACGATGACCGCGCAATTCGTCGGCGGCGCGAAACTCTTCGCCGCCGTGACGGGCTACAGCTACGATGCGGGGCTTATGATATTCGGCATCACGGTGGTCGCCTATACGACCATCGGCGGGTTCCGGGCAGTGGCCATCACCGACGCCCTCTGTGCAATCATGATGATGATCGGCATCGTGCTTCTCTTTCATTATGTTTTGGAAGCGGGCGGCGGCTATACGACAATCATGGACTATATCGCAGCGCATCAGCCGAAAATGCTGGAGCCTTTCTCCGGCGGCGACATGCCCGCGGGGCTTTATCTGACGCAATGGATCCTCGTCGGAATCTGCACCATCGCGCTGCCCCAGTCCGTCGTGCGCGGCATCAGCTACCGCGACACGAAAAGCCTGCATCGTGCGATGATCATCGGCACCGTCGTCGTCGGCTTCATGAATATCGGCGTAAACTTCACGGGCATTCTCGCTCATGGCGTACTGACTGGTCCTGCGGCGAGCTACGGCGGCATCGACAATATCATCCCGTCGACCATCGCGGCCGTCATGCCGCCATGGCTCATCGGACTCGCCATCGTCGGCCCGATCTCAGCCTCCATCTCGACGATTTCAAGCCTGCTCCTCGTCGGCTCTTCCGCCATCGTCAAAGACGTCTATCTGCACTATCATGAATCGCGCGGCGAAACAACTTCCGACGCGTCCCTTCGCCGACTCAGCATGGTGGTGACAGCCGCTCTCGGCATTGCGGTCTTCCTGATTGCGCTGACGCCGCCAAGTCTGATTTGGCTCATCAATATGTTCGCGTTCGGCGGACTGGAAACGGCATTTTTCTGGACGCTGCTGTTCGGCCTTTTCTGGCGGCGGGCAAACCGCCTCGGCGCGTTCCTTTCCATGGGCGGCGGCACTTTCTTTTACTGCCTGGCGCAGGGACTCGGCTTCAAGATTATGGGCCTGCACCAAATCACCATCGGAATCTCCCTTTCCCTTGTCCTGTTCCTTGTCGGCTCGTTCCTCGGGAAATCGGAGCCGGACGAAGTCCTGCGGGAATTTTTCCCCGAATAAAGCTTCAGAAAAAATCTTGCGTTTCAATAAAAAGTCGTATATTATTATGCTTAGTTGTTATCAATATTAGTCCTTATTAAAATTTCAAACTCGGGGATTCCATAGGAAAAAGGCGGGAGTGGGAAAATGAGTTCAATGAAGCTGGAACTGGACAACGCGGAAATGATGGCACGCAAGCGGCTGGCACGTCGAATGGTGGATTTCGAGACGATCTACGTCCTGCACCGTGACGACCGCAAAGGCTGTCTGCTGCTTCTGGCTCTGGAAGAAGAACAATGGCGCATCTTGGAAAGCGTTTCCCTGGACCACGCCAAGAACCGCATGGAAGAACTCCGCGAGATGCCCATCGACAAAGAGGGGATTGAGGCAATCCGCATGGCGCTCAAGCACTGGTCGGCGGAAAAGCCGCCGGGACGCCCCGCAAAATACGATCCCGACCGGGAAGGACAGGAAATTTTCGTTTACCATGTGTACGGCGGTAAAACGATCCGCGCCATCGCAAAAGAATTCCAGATGGGGCCCGCCACCGTCCAAAAGCTTCTGAATCGCGTGCGGTTCAAAGTCGCCGACCAATTCGTGAGCGGCGAGCTTCCGCTGAAGCCGGACGCGCCGAACTACGAGCAGAATATCGGCGTACTGCGCTGGGCAATAAAAAACAGCGCCGGCGAAACGCGTGCAAAATATGCGGAATTTGTAAAATCGACGCTCTCTGATATATAGAAAAACGGCCCCGCGCGACATTCTGACGATTCGCGCGGGGCTTTTTGGCGCTGGAAAAAAAGACACATTTCTGTTAAACTAGAGAGTGCACTGAGAAAAAAATGACTGAATCAAGCATGCCCTTGCCGCGGGATTTGCCGTCGCATGACGGGCAAAGACTTGGCAAGGAGGAACTTATGGGAGAGCTTCGCGGACGCACGGCTACGGGCATATCCGATCCGGTGCTGACGTTTTCGGGACGGGCGCTTTTCCCGTTGCCGAAGCAGCTTTTCCGCCTGTATACGCATCTTGTGCGCTATCTCGTAAAATCGGAGCTTTTTTTGCCGCGCATATCGGGACGCACAGCGACGTTCCGCGCGGAGAACCGCGCCTACGAGACGGAATTCGGTCCGCTTACGGCGGCGACGGTTTCCGTCGTTTGCGGGCGAGCGCGCCTGCCCCGGGTCGGCGAGGTCGTCTTCGTCGCGCTGGCGTCGAAACGTGCGCCGAACGACTGGGCGCATGCGCTCGTATTCCGCGCGGAAGAAAAAACCGCGAAACTTTACGACGCCATGAAAACCTTTCACGAGGCAAATCCTGACCGTTTCCGTCCCAACGATTTCCTGCCGCATCCGATATCGAAAGAGGAAGCGCTGCACGAATACCGCAAATGCTTCCCCGTAACGGTTTTCGACCTGGAAATGAATTACGAGCGCCCAATCCAGTTCGCGGGGCGGCGGCTCTCGCTCCTGCCGGACGGAACCATCGAGACAAAGACGCTTTCTTTCTATGTGCGCCAAAAGCCGAAACTCTCGCGCTACGTCGCGGAGCTTACGCACTTGACGGACGCTTTTCTCAGGCAGCACGGCATTCCCGAGGACGAAGCCGCAGAAAAGATCTTCAAGTTCCTCGCACAGGGCGGTTGCTTTGCGGGCAACGCCCTGCACAACGATTTGATTTCCCTTCGCGGCATGTTCCAGCGATGCGGCTTTCCGGAAGAAACGCTGCACCGTGACATCGTGGACCTCACGATGGCGGTGCGGTTCGACCGCGGCGTCGCAAACGAGCCGTCGCTCCAGCTCTGCATGGAACACGCAGGGCTCTCTTACGTCGAGGATAAATTCCACGACGCGGCATACGACACCGAAGGCGCGGCGCGTCTTTTCCTTCATTATATCCCTTCCTTTATCGCGAAATACGGCAAGGCACCGCGCGCACCATGGTATTTCTTTGCCCCCATGCGTGAAAAGGAACAGCTCGACCAGATTTACGCGGCGACGTACCGAAAGCCGCCCGAGGCGGACAACGTCGCAAAGGAGGCGAAAACGCCATGACCGAAACGCGCAGCCAATGGCGCTTCTGGATGAGCGACTACGAAGCGATTCTCGGCGTGACCATCGTTCTCCTGCTGATCGGAACGCTCAATATTTTCAGCTCCAGCTTCGTCGTCGCGAGTGCGAATTACGACGACCCTTACTTTTTCCTGAGAAAACAGGGGCTCAATATCGGCGTTGGCATCGTCTGCTTCCTGATCGGCTGCATCAACTATCATCTGCTTGCAAAATGCCGGAAGATCGGATTTGCGCTCGTCGTCGCCCTGCTCGGCGCGGTGCTCCTGATCGGCGTCGAAGTCAACGGCGCGCAGCGCTGGCTCGCACTCGGACCGTTCCAGCTGCAGCCCGCCGAGCTCGCAAAACCGGCGGCGATCTTTTTGGAGGCGCATTATATCGCGTGGCGCGTAAAACACGGTATGCGGTGCAATTTCCTCCACAACGAGATTTATATGATCGGCCTGATGGGCATCCTCGTCGAGGCCGAACCGGATATGGGAACGGCGATGATCATCTGCGGAATCCCGCTATTGATGCTGTTCTGCTCCAACATGAAAAAAACCACAAAGGTCAAGCTTCTCATCGGCGGCTTTGCGAGCGGCGCTCTCCTGTGCTTAGTGCAGCCGTACCGTTTACGGCGCGTCATGGCGCTTTTCAACCCGTGGATGGACGCGCAGGGCACCGGCTACCAAAGCGTGCAGTCGCTCCAAGCCATCGGCTCGGGCGGACTTTTCGGCATGGGCATGGGTATGGGCGTCAGCAAATACCACTATCTGCCGGAAGCGCACACCGATTTCGCATTCTCCGTCTGGTGCCAGGAGACAGGCTTTGTCGGCGCGCTTCTTGTGCTGTTCCTGTTCGCGATGATCGCCTATTACGGAATACGGATCGCGAACAATGCCAAAGACTCATTGGGGCAGATGCTCGCCTTCGGTATGACGATGCTGATCGTCGGGCAGGCGCTTATCAATCTTTTGATGATCTCCGGCTGCCTTCCCGTCGTCGGCGTGCCGCTGCCTTTCATCAGCTACGGCGGCACTTCGCTGTTCGTCAGCATGTTCGTCACAGGCGTCCTGTTCAGTATCGGCGTCAGAAACACGAAAAACAAACCCGCCGTCGTTGTCGATGCGCCGGAAGAATCCGTACCGGCCAGATCGCACCTGCGACGGGTGAAATAAGGAATGAAGAGTAATGATCGTTTACGCGGTAGAGCCGGGCGGCAGATACGTCGAACCGGCGGAAAGCCTCGCACTGCACCCTGAAGGGAAACGCGGCTTTTATGTGAACCTGACAAACCAATGCACCTGCGCCTGCACTTTTTGCCTGCGCTCGCTGAAAAACATGGCGGAAGAGCACTCGCTCTGGCTCAAGAGCGAACCGCCGGAAGTGGAAGTGCGCGCGGCGCTTTCCGCACTGCCTTGGGAAAACGTTTCCGAGATCGTCTTCTGCGGCTTTGGAGAGCCGACCATGCGGCTTGAAACGTTGAAAAACCTGCTCCGCTGGATTCGCGCGGAGCACCCGGATGTGAAAACGCGGCTCAATACGAACGGGCTCTCCGACCTCTTTTACGGACGCGACACCGCACCGGACTTCGACGGACTGCTCGACACCGTCTCCATCAGCCTGAACGCGTCAAACGCCGAGCGGTATTACGAGCTGACACGAAACCGTTTCGGCTTGCCGGCCTTTGACGCGATGCTCTCTTTCGCGGAGCATGCGAAAGCTTATGTGCCGGACGTAGTCCTCACCGTCGTCGACCACGTCGAAGACGACGGCGAGATTGCGCGTTGCCGGGCGCTTTGTGAATCCCGCGGGCTGCGGCTGCGCGTGCGCCCGTACGAAGCGAACTGATTGATTGACTGAGAGGTATCTGCCATGAGACATTTGGTGATCGTGCGCGGCGGCGGCGAGCTTGGCACAGCGGTCGCGCATCGCCTGCACCGGGTCGGGTACAAAGTACTGATCTTGGAAAAATCGCGGCCCTCCGCGTTGAGGCGCGAGCTCTCCTTTTCCGACGCAGTCTATGACGGTGAAAAGACCGTCGAGCGCGTGACGTGCACCTGCGCGGAAAACCTGAAAACCGCACTTTCATTGACGGCGTCGGGCAAAGTCACGATGCTCGTCGACCCGACGGGACGCTATGTGCGAAAATTCCCTTCGCATATCCTCGTCAACACCCTTGACGGGAAAGAAGACGAATCCCGCCGTCCTTTGCCCGCCGCTTTTCACATCGGCCTCGGCGCGGGCTACTGCGCTTGCGAAGACGTAAACTGCGTCATCGAGACCATGCGCTCCTATAGTCTCGGCCGCATCATTTACAACGGGCGCTGCCGGATACGGCCGACGACGGAAGACGTCATCGACGACGGCGGTTTTCTGCGCGCGCACACAGAGGGCACGTTCAAAAGCCCACATACGATCTCCCATATTTTCCGCGCCGGCGACGTCGTCGCGGAAATATACGACGACAGCGGAAAGACCATACCGGTCGTTACGCCTGTCGACGGCGTACTGCGCGGATTACTGCACGACAATGTCCGCGTGACCGCGGGCATGGCCGTCGCCGAGATCGACCCGCGCACCGAGCCCGCCAACTGCTGTCTGATTTCCGACAAAGCCCGCTGCATTTCCGGCTCCGTATTGGAAGCGATCATGGCCTTTGAAACCGGCGGCCGGCCGTAAGAAAACGATATAAACAATGAAAGCCCCGACACGTTTCTCGTGTCGGGGCTTTCGCAAGAAAGGGGGAAGGGGATTTTTTACTTGATAGCGATACGGCGGGAAACCTCAGCTTCTTTTGCCCGCTTCGGCAGGTCGACTTTCAGTACGCCGTCCTTGAACTCCGCCGAGGCTTTCGTCTCGTCGATGCCGTCGATGTAGAAGGAGCGGGACATGCTGCCCGTCGAACGCTCGCGGCGGATATAGTTGCCGCCCTCGTCCTTTTCGTCCTTCTGCTCTTCCTTTTTCGCCTCAATGGTCAGGTAGCTGTTTTCATAGGAGAGGGAAACGTCCTCCTTCTTCATGCCCGGCAGCTCCGCCGTCAGCTCGTAGGCTTCGCCCGTGTCCTTCACGTCTACGCGGAACGACTGCGCGCCCCAATCCGAAGCGAACGGCGCAAGCCCGCTGTGGAAAAACGGCTCGTTGAATACGTCGAAAATCTGGGTGAACGGATCTTCTCTTCTCGCCAAATCCTTTCTCGCTGCAAACGGTACCAGTCCAAACATGATTCATCAATCTCCTTTCAAATTATATCGGACTCGACCTTTCGGTGTTTGTCTTTTTCGTATGGGTTCCTCGGGAAAATCCCTTGAACCTCTTTTCGATTCTTATTATACATCAAAAAGTCAAAAAGTCAATACGTCAAAACAACAAATTT
>CACZOL010000069.1 GCA_902782705.1 uncultured Selenomonadaceae bacterium | reverse complement strand
TCCGTCTTCTCGGACGTAGGGCTCTCGCTGGCAGTCTGCGTCGGATTCGACATCGAGGCGTTCCTTAAGGGCGCGCGGGATATGGACGAGGCGTGCCAAACCGACGAGCTTTGGAAGAATCCCGCCATGCTGAACGCGGCGCTGAAATTTGCGGCGGCAAAAGAGCATGGCCGCGAAATCGAGGTCATGATGCCCTACGGCGATTATTTGAAATCGCTGTCCGAATGGTATATCCAGCTTCTCGCGGAATCCCTCGGCAAGGAGGATGACCGCGAGGGAAACAAGGTCTATTACGGGCGCACGCCGCTGGTCGCCGTCGGCACCACCGATATGCACGCGCAGACGCAGCAGCATCAGGAAGGGCGCCTGAACAAAATCGTACAGTTTATCCGCGTAGCGGATTGGCCCGAGGATTGCATGATTCCCGACGTCTTCCCCGAAGCCAAGAAACTGTCGGATATCGCGGGCGTCACGATGGCCGAGGCGCTGGAAGTCGCGCGCGTGTCGAACGAGGAAGCGCTGGCTTCCAACGGCCGCTACAGCGCGTGCTTCACGCTTCCGACGCTGAACGCGTATCATCTCGGCGAACTGATGTATATGCTGGCGCTTTCCGTCGCTTATGAGGGCGAATTTGCCGACGTGGACGCGTTCAATCAGCCGGGCGTCGAGGCGTATAAGCGCATCATGGGGCCGCGGCTTGCCGAGGTCAAGCAGGCGAGGGCGAAAAACGCGTGACGCGATGGAAGAACCTTCTTTGTGCGGCGATTGCGGCAATCGCCGCAGCCGTCGGCGTTTCATACATGGTTTTTCCCGCGCAGGGCGGCGCGGCGGAGCTTTCCGTCACGCAGACGCCGAATACTCCCCGTACGACAGATGAAAAGCCGGACGGGAATCTGCACCGGGTACGCGAGCACCCCATGCGGCAGGGCCGCATCGCGTCGCCGTTCTTGCCAGAACACCCGACGCGTGCCGACGTGAAAAAAGCGATGGCGTCAAGCAAGCAGACGCCGCCGCAGAAGAACATGGCGCCGCCGGAGCCAACCGCTCCGCAGGAGATTCGCCTCGTCGGCGTCGTTTCCGCCGGGACGGGACGGCGCGCAATCGTCGCCGTCGGGAAAAAGCAGATGCTGCTGGCAGTCGGCGAGGAAAAAGACGGCGTAACGTTGGTTTCATTGGCGGAAAAAGAGGCAGTGGTCTCGACAGCGGCAGGCGAGTGTATGCTGGCGTTGTCGTCGGGACTTTCAAGATAATGCCAGGCAAGACCTTTGGAGGTGGGATATGGAAGAACAGCAGTCCGACGGGGGAGCGGGATTTATCCGCAATTTGATGCGGGCCGTGTTCCTATGCGCCGCCGTTTTCCTGCTTTTGCCCTCGTCCTCCGTTTTCGCCCGCCCTGTCACGCTTCATGCCGTGGACGCGGACGTCCGTGCCGTGTTGGCGTCGGTGGCGGAGCTGGGAGGCGTCGGCCTTGTGCTTGACGATTCGGTGCAGGGGACGATTACGATTCACCTCGACGAGGTGGAACCGGAGGAAGCCTTCGCGATGATTGCGGCGGCGGACGACCTTTCCTTGGGCGAGACGGGCGGCGTCGCGATTATCACGGCGTCGAGGACGGGCGTGCAGGGGCTGTATCGTCCGTATGTGTTTCCCGTGAAATACGCCGACCTTGCGACCGTGCGCGAGGCGGTGGCGCTTTCCTTGATGCCGTATGACAACGGCAGTACGGCGCGTGTGCGGGAAACGGAGAAGACGAGCGACGGGGAAACAAAAGAAAAAGTTGCGGAACTGCGTTCGACGCCGCGCGAGCCCAGAAGCGGCGGGCGTGAAGACGATACGCGCATTCTCGCGGACGCGACGACGGGGACGATCGTTTTTTACGGTACGGCTTCGGAGGCGAAAGCGGCGGAACGATTGATTGCGGCGCTTGATCAGCCGCCGCCGCAGGTTTCGCTGGAAGCGAAAGTCGTCGCCATCGACAGGAACGCGGCGAAAGAGCTCGGCGTCGAGTGGGAGTGGTCGCGCGTTCCGCAATATCCCGAATACACCAATGATTACGTCACACGCAGCCGTACGGTCAGGAATCCCGACGGTACGTCCGCGGTCGTGACGGAAGACATCCCCCGAGAGACGGTGCGCCGCCGCTACGGCGACGGCAATATCCCCGGGATCATCCGCTTCGGGCGTGGGCCGGGCGGGCATCCTTTCGAATTTTATTATGGGGCGAAAATCAACGCGTTGATTACCGACGGCAAAGCGAATCTTCTCGCGCGCCCGAACATCACGACGATCCAAGGCCGGGAGGCGGTCATCAATATCGGCGGCGAAGTTCCGGTGCAGACCGTTTCCGTCACGAACTCGACGACGACGACCTCGGTGACGTATCGTGAGGCGGGCATCATCCTGCGTTGTACGCCCAGAGTAGGCGCGGACGGCGACATCACGGCGAGAGTGCATACGGAAGTCAGCTCGCCGATTTATGTGGACGCGCTTTCGTCATATCGCTTCAACAAGCGTGCCGCCGATACGGAGGTGCGCCTTCGGGACGGGGAGACGATGGTGATCGGCGGTCTCATAGGAAG
This sequence comes from uncultured Selenomonadaceae bacterium, assembly GCA_902782705.1. Lineage (GTDB taxonomy): Bacteria > Bacillota > Negativicutes > Selenomonadales > Selenomonadaceae > RUG12372. Next base: position 5,906 of record CACZOL010000069.1, on the reverse strand, counting down.
CGAGGAATCGAAAACCCTGTCAAAAATTCCCTTTTTGGGCGATCTGCCTATTCTCGGCGTTTTCTTCCGCAACGTGCGGACGAGCAAAACGGATTCCGAGGTCTTGATCTTCCTGACGGCCAAAGTCGTGGAAGACACAAACAAGGACAAGTAAGAAAGAAGAGGTGCGGGCAATGTCAATCAAGATTCTGATCGCAGACGATCATGCGCTTTTGCGGCAAGGAATCAAACGAGTGCTGAATTTCGAGGACGATCTGGAGGTCGTCGGCGAAGCTTCCGAAGGGCAGGAGGCGCTTTCGCGGACGCTGGTGCTTCAGCCGGACGTCCTTTTGATCGACCTGAATATGCCGGGACTGAACGGCATCGAGGTGACGAAGCAGCTCGTCGCGGCGCGGGCCAAGACGCGTATCATCGCGCTGACCGTACACGACAGCGACCGGTATGTGCTGGAAATGCTCAGGAACGGGGCCCTCGGCTATCTGTTGAAAGACGTGGAGCCGACGATGCTGATCAAGGCGATTCACGTGGTTGCGGGCGGCGGCACGTTCGTTTATCCGAAACTTGCCGAGCGCATTTTCGGAGGGCTCTCCGAGGGCGCGGACGTCAAGGCGCGGGCAAAAGAGATGTGGCGCGACGGCAGAGGCGATCGACTCACGGCGCGTGAAATGGACGTCCTGGCCTGCATCGCGAAGGGCTTTTCCAATCAGGACATCGCGAAAGCGCTTTTTGTCAGCGAAAAGACGGTCAAGAATCATCTGACGAACATTTTCCGCAAGCTGAACGTCAACGACCGCACACAGGCGCTGATTTACGTGCTGAAAAATAAAATTGTTTCGCTGGAATGATACGGCGCGGGACTTTTCTGTAATTGACATTTCGCGGCGTTCGGTATAGTATTTTTGGAGAATGAGAAATCTTTGGAAATGTTCATAATCGCGTCGATTTGCGCGGAGGAGGCACATATATAAATGAAGGGCACGTTTTACGGAATCGGCGTCGGACCGGGAGACCCTGAGCTCCTGACGATGAAAGCGGTCAAAGCGATACAGAAGGTTGATATTATCATCGCGCCGAAGACGGAAAAAAAGGACGGCAGCGTCGCTCTCGATATTGCGCGCCCGTACCTGAAGCCGGACGTGCGCATCGTTTATCAAGTGTTCCCCATGGTCAAAGGGTTTGAAGAAGACGACGCCGCATGGCAAAAAAATAAGGAAGAGATTCTCGGCTTCCTTGCGGAAGGGAAAAACGTGGCGTTTTTGACGCTCGGCGACGCGATGTTTTTCAGTACGTATATTTATGTGTTCCGCCTGCTGGAAAAAGAGGACATTCAGATTGAGACGATTCCGGGCATTCCGGCGTTCGTCGCGATGGGCAGCCGCCTCGGGTGGCCGATCGTCGAAGGCGACGACGTGTTGTCCGTGATTCCGGCGACGGCGGACGAGCAGAAAATCGAAAAAGTCCTTTCGGTTTCGGACAATGTCGTTTTGATGAAGGTCTATAAAAATTTCCCCGAGGTGGCGGGGCTTCTGGACAAGAACAGGATGCTCGATCACGCCGTGATGATCAGCCGCTGCGGGTTGCCGGACGAAGAGCGGATCGACGACATTCGCGCGCGCAAAGACCAGCCCGTTAATTATCTTTCGACGATTCTTGCGAGGAGGACGCTGGGAAAATGAAAGAGAGGATTCCGTACCCGGCGCTGCTGTGGATGACCGGGAAATGCGCTTGCGTCATCGGCGGCGGACGCGTCGCGTTCCACCGTGTGGAAGCTTTGCTTGACGCGGGCGCCCAGGTGCGCGTCATTGCGCCGGAAGCCGACGACGAGCTTGTGGAACTCGTGGCGGCAGGCCGGATTAAATGGTATAAGGAAAAATTTGCCACGTCCATGCTGCAGGGCGTGTCGTTTGTCGTCTGCGCGACGAACGACGAGGAAGTGAACCGCAGGGCCGCGTGGACTGCAAAGTCGATGGGAGCGCTCGTCAATATGGCGGCGCCGCCGCTGGAACTCAGCGACTTCATTGTGCCTGCCACTGTGCGGCGCAACGCGCTGCTGTTTTCGGTGTCGACGGGCGGCGCGTGTCCGGAGCTTTCCAGACGCCTGCGCGGCGAGCTGGAATCGCTGGCGGATGCTTACGAGCCGTGGCTGGAACGCCTCGTGCCGATTCGCGCCGAAGTAAAGGAGACTTTGGCCTCCAGCGAAGCGCGGCGCGCGTTTTGGCGCGAAGCGCTTTCGGACGAGGTCATGGCGCTCGTGCGGAAAGGGAATCTGGATAAAGCGGAGGAATTGGTCAGGCATGCAGTTGATCGCAGTAGGGCTGAATCATAAAACCGCGCCCGTGGAAATCCGCGAGCGCTTTTCCATACCGAAAGAGCGTGTGCGCGGCGGCCTGATGGCTTTATCCGGCTATGAGACGGTGCAGGAGGCGGTCATCCTCTCCACCTGCAACCGCAGCGAGATTTACGCGGTGACGGATGACGCCGCGGGCGGCGTGGACGCGCTGAAGGATTTTTGGGCGGAGCTTACGGGCGTCGATGAGAGCATGGAGCCGTATCTCTATTGTTTTGTCCATGAGGAAGCGATTCGTCATCTGTTTCGCGTGGCGTCGAGCCTTGATTCCCTCGTCATCGGCGAGGGCCAGATCCTGAGCCAGGTCAAGGACGCTTACGCGATGGCACACGACGCGGGAACGACTTCGACGGTGCTCAATACGCTTTTCCATCGCGCGATTGCGACGGGGAAACGCGTGCGGACGGAAACGCGCATCGCGTTCAGTGCGGTGTCGGTCAGCTATGCGGCGGTGGAGCTGGCGCGGGAAATTTTCGGCGGCACTCTGGAGTCGACCAGCGCGCTGATTTACGGCGCAGGGCGTATGGCGGAGCTGACCATCGAGAATCTTTTGGGGCGCGGCGTCCAAAAGGTTTACGTCGCGAACCATCATCGGGAAAAAGCGGAAGAGATTGCCAAACGATACAACGGGCAGGCTGTCGACTTCGACGCGGCGCTGGAGGAAGCGCTGGACGTCGGGATCGTCGTGACGTCAACGGGCGCGCCGCATTATGTCGTGCATCCGAAGGAAACGCGGCGCGCGATGAAAAAGCGCGAGGGCCGTTCGCTCCTTTTTTTTGATATTGCCGTACCGCGAGACGTCGACCCCGACGTGGGCGAGATCGAGGGCGTCACGGTTTACAATATCGACGATCTGGAAGAAGTCGTCGACGAGCACCGCGAGGAGCGCCAGAAGGAAGCGCATCAGGCGGAATCCATCATTGAAGAAGAAGTTGCGTCGATTCTCGACAAGTTCCAATATCTTTCGTTCCAGCCGCTTATGGCAAGGCTTTCGCAGCGCGCGGACAAAATCCGCCGCCGCGAGATGCGCCGCGCGATGAGCAAATTGCCGGAGCTCGGCGAGGCGGAGCAGAAAGTGCTCGATCAGATGTCGAAAATGATTGTGCGGAAAATGCTTCGTTTTCCGATGATGACCATCAGCGCGGCGGCGGGCACGGAGCGCGAGGCGTTTTACGTCGACGCGATGAAACGGCTGTTTAAGCTCGATTATTTAGGAGAGGCGGAGACGCTCGGTGAAGAATCAAGTCGTCATCGGTACGCGGGGGAGTAAGCTCGCGCTTTGGCAGGCCGACTATATCGAGAAGCGGCTTCGCGAGGAATATCCGGGGCTGGTCGTGACGCAAAAGCGCGTGACGACGAAAGGCGACCGTATCCTCGACGTGCCGCTGGCGAAAATCGGCGGTAAAGGACTTTTCACAAAGGAATTGGAAGAAGAGATGCTGTCCGGCGGCATTGACGTCGCCGTACACAGCTTGAAGGATATGCCCGCGAAGGTGCCTGACGGCTTGGTGATCGCGGCGGTGACAAAGCGGCTCGATCCGGGGGACGCCCTTGTGTCGAACCGCTTTTCGTCGTTTGCGGAGTTGCCGCAGGGCGCGCGTGTCGGCACGTCGAGCCTTCGGCGTCGGGCGCAGCTTCTTTGTGCGCGCCCTGACCTTGTGATGCTTGATTTGCGCGGCAACGTCAACACGCGGCTCCGGAAACTTGACGAGGGAGAGTACGACGCGATCGTGCTTGCCGTCGCCGGGCTGAAACGGCTCGGATTCGCCGACCGCATTCGCCAGGTGCTGCCGCAGACGATGGTGCTGCCGGCCGTCGGACAGGGCGCGCTTGCCGTCGAGACGCGGGCGGACGACGCGGAAATGCGCGCGATGCTCGCATTCTTGCGCGACGACGATACGGTTTGCTGCGCGGAAGCGGAACGCTCGTTTCTCGCGCGGGTCGAGGGCGGCTGTCAGGTACCGGTGGGCGTCTACGCGACGGCGGCGGCGGACGGTCTCAAAGTCGAAGCGGTCATCGCTTCGCTGGACGGCCGGCGCTCGTACCGCGGCGAGATGAAGGGCGCGCGAAAAGACGCGGCGGCGCTTGGAACAGCTTTGGCGGAGAAACTGCTCGCCGAGGGCGGCGCAGAGATTTTGCAAGAGCTTGGGCTTTTGAGCGAAGAGTAAAATATTAAGAGTTAAGAGTGAGGAGTGAAGAGTGAAGAGAGATACGTATTATCTCCACTCTTCACTCTCCACTCTCCACTCTATTTTAATATGTATATAGATTTGGAGAGTGAAAGTTTATGTCGGGAATGGTATATCTTGTCGGCGCAGGGCCGGGAGATTATCGGCTGATCACGCTGAAAGCGGTCGAATGCCTGAAAAAGGCCGACGTCGTGGTTTACGACCGTCTCGCCGACGACCGCATCCTGCGCTGGGCGAAGCCGGGCGCGGAAATGATTTACGTGGGCAAGGCGTCCGCAAATCATACGATGAAACAGGGCGACATCAACCGCCTTCTGGCCGACAAGGCCAAAGAAGGCAGCATCGTCGTTCGCCTGAAAGGCGGCGATCCTTTCGTTTTTGGGCGCGGCGGCGAGGAAGCGTTACTTTTAAAGGAAGAAAACATTCCGTTCGAGATCGTGCCGGGCGTGACCTCGGCGATTTCCGTCCCCGCTTACGCGGGCATTCCCGTCACCCATCGCGCGGTGGCGACGTCGTTTGCCGTGGTGACCGGGCATGAGGACCCGACGAAGGGAAAGTCCTCCATGCGTTGGGACAAGCTCGCGACGGCAACGGACACGCTCGTATTCTTGATGGGCGTCGAAAACCTTCCTTATATAACAAAGCAGCTGATGGAAAACGGACGCGCGGCGGATACGCCGGCGGCGGTGATTCGCTGGGGCACGAAGCCGGAGCAGAAAACGCTGGTCACGACGCTGGGGACGGCGGCGGCGGACGTCGAGCGTGCGGGATTGAAACCGCCCGCGATTTTCATCGTCGGCAACGTCGTGAAGCTGCGCGGCGAGCTATCCTGGTTTGACGCAGCGGAAAATCGTCCGCTCTTCGGCAAGACCGTGCTCGTCACGCGCGCGCGTGCGCAGGCGTCGCGCCTGACGGAGACGTTGGAGACGATGGGCGCGCGCGTCATAGAGCTGCCCGCGATCCGTATCGACGATCCGGCGGACGGCTACGAGGCGGTGGACGCGACCATCAGCCTGATTGCGTCTTACGACTGGCTGATTTTCACCAGCGTGAACGGCGTCGACCGTTTCTTCGACCGCCTCTTCGCCGCGAACAAGGACGCCCGCGACCTGACGAAGGCGCATTTCGCCGCCATCGGGAAAGCAACGGCGGCGCGGCTCAAACATTACGGGATTCTCGCGGACGTCGTGCCGCAGGAATACCGCGCCGAGGGCGTCATCGAGGCGCTGAAAGGCGAACTCGCGCCGGGCGAGCGCGTACTCATTCCGCGCGCGCAGGAGGCACGGGAAATCTTGCCGGAAAGCCTGCGCGCATACGGCGCGATTGTCGACGTCGTGCCGGTCTATGAGACGAAAGCGGCGGCGGCGGAC
>CACZOL010000068.1 GCA_902782705.1 uncultured Selenomonadaceae bacterium | reverse complement strand
GAGCTGCATGTAGACGGTCAGCGCCGCGTTCAGGATCGGGCTTTCGCAATACGCGGCGATGGGCTGCGCCAAAAGTTCCCTGTCCTGCGCCTCGATCAGCGCCCGCGCTTTTTCGACTTCGCCCGCGTCCAGCAGTGTCGCCAGGAGGCGATTGTAATGACGCAGGTCGTGACGTGCGCGCTGGACGTCTTCCGCCCGCGACTGGAGCATCGCGGCGTGGGATTCCAGCGCCTGCAGCTGCTGCGACAGGAGCTCGTTCGTGTGCTGCCCGCTTTGGATCTGCGCCGTGCGCTCTCCGGCGTACAACGCGTATTTGTAGAGGGTCAATCCCCATAGGAAGCGGATGAAGTGCAGCAGCATATCCGTTTTCGTATTCATCAGCGGCCTGTCGAGCAGCAGGAAAAAGGGCGTGACGCAGATCCCCAGCGGCAAGATCGCGAAGCACCAGCCCGCCCATCGGCTGCCCGTGAAAAGATACGGCGGCAGCAGGTTTCGGAAAAATCTCCGCTCCAGCGGCAGCAGCAGGAGGAAGCAGCAGATATACACGATCGGCTGCGACAGGAGCCGGTTGTCCCCCGTGCCCAGCGTCGGCGGGAGCAGCACCAGAATCAGCACGCTGCTGATCGTATGCAGCATGAAGAACCAGAGCGTCTGCATCCCCAGCACGAAGACGTGGCGCATGGCCCTGTGCCGGATGACGACGAGGGAGAACGCGAAGAACGGAATCCAGCCGACGTACTGGATGCGCTTGAAGGTAATGACGTCGCAGCCCGTGTGGTAAAAAAACGCGGCGTAAATCGTGAAGGCGACTGGCGCCCAACACAGGATGTATTTCCGAAGACGGCTGCGCTCCTCCGGCAGAAGACGCGCCGAAAAAGGCAGATAACGAAGATACGCGCCGATGAGTTGGATCAGCGTGATGCTCGCCGCCGTACCTACAGTGAGAACCATAGAGAATCCCTTCATTTCTGAACTCGAATGTGTGCGTTTCGAAATCCTTTCATGCAAAAACCATCTATCCACAGGAAGGCGCAGGATGTTTTTCCCTGAGCCGTCTTTATGATATGATTATACTATAAAACAGGAAGAAGATGAATACCATGCGAATCGCCATCGTGGAGGACGAAGAAAAGGATATGCTCCAGCTCACAGGCGTCCTCAATGCGTATGCCGAAAACCACGGGCTGACCTTTGCGATCGACACGTTTTCGTCCGGCGAGGCGTTTTTTCGGGCCTTTGCGCCGAAAAAATATACGCTGGTCTTTTTCGACAACTATATCGGAACCGGTCTGGGCATCGACCTCGCGCGCAAGGCCCGGGCGCTGGACGCCGATGCGGAGTTCGTCTTCGTCAGCATGAGCATGGAGTTCGCGCTTTCGGGCTACGAGGTGCGGGCGCTTCATTATCTGATCAAGCCCGCCACGCTTCCGGAGGTGGAAAAGGTTTTCGAGCGGCTGCAAAGGACCGCGCCGAAGCCGGAGGGAGCGATGGTCGAAGTGGTTTGCGACTACCACCCGATCCTGATTCCCGTCGATTCCATCCGGTATATCGAAGTCGTCGACAAGGCGTGCATCATTCACGGCAAGGAAGAGGTCAAAACGTATATGCGGCTTGGCGCTCTGTTGGAGCTTTTGCCGCCGGACGATTTTATCCGTCCGCACCGAAGTTTTGCCGTGCGCCTCGCCTGCATACAGTCGATGAGCAGGAACGAGTTCGCCTTGAAGGGAGGCGGAACCGTCCCGATCAGTCAGTCATACCATAACGACTGCAAGCGCGCTTATATCGAATATCGCGCGCACAGTCAAAGAAAACAATAATAATTCGGAGAGGACGATGGCCAATGGAAAATCGTAAGCGCAATCCGGCGACGGAGACGACGAAGCGGAAAAACGCGGAGATGTACAAGCTGCTTGATTTCAACGACAAGCAGGAGGCGGAGTTTGCGCGCCGGGGATTGATTGCCGCGCCGGAGGCGCTCGAGATCAGGCACGCGGATGGTCATGTGATTTGGAGTCAAAAAGCGTACGCGTTCCTCGACGAAACGGAGAAAGCGCCGGACACGGTGAACCCGAGCCTTTGGGAGAACACGAAGAACAACCATGTCGCGGGTCTCTTCGAGGTCACGGACGGCATCTATCAGGTGCGCGGCTTCGACATGGCGAACGTCACGCTGATCGCAGGCGATACGGGCTGGATCGTCTTTGACACGGCCATGACGGTGGAGACGGCGCAGGCGGCGATGGCGCTGGTGGAGCAGCACCTTGGCAAGCGCCCGATCAAGGCCGTCCTGATTTCCCATTCCCATGTCGATCACTTCGGCGGCGTCAAGGCATTCGTGTCCGAAGAGGAAGCGGCGGATCGTTCGCTGCCCATCGCAGAGCAGATCGCCAGCGGGAAGATTCCCGTGATCGTGCCGCAGGGCTTCACGAAGGCTTCGATGGAAGAAAATCTTTACGCGGGAACGGCGATGAGCCGCCGCGCGATGTATCAGTACGGCGTGCGGATCGAAAAAAGCCCGACGGGCGGGCTGGGCATCGGCATCGGGATGGGGCAGTCGATCCGCGGCACAGCGAGCTTTATCCTGCCGACTTGGGAAATTCGCGAAACGGGCGAAAAGCTCGTCATCGACGGCGTGGAAATCGAGTTCCAGATGACGCCGGGCACCGAAGCGCCGGCGGAAATGAACGCCTTTTTCCCGCAGAAAAAAGCGCTGTGGCTCGCCGAGAACTGCACCGCCACGCTGCACAACCTCTACACCCTGCGCGGCGCGCAGGTGCGCGACGGCAACGCCTGGGCCGAGTACATCATGGAGGCGTATGCG
>CACZOL010000067.1 GCA_902782705.1 uncultured Selenomonadaceae bacterium | reverse complement strand
TCCGCCCGCGCCTCGAAGTGCACGTCCAAATCCTTCAGAAAACGATAATACGAAAGGAACGCCCCGTCCTCGAAACGGCTCGCCGGCGCAAAATAGGAACAGAGGCGCGCCGCCATGACACGATTCGGCGCGTTCAAGATCTGTCGCTCCACGCCCGCCAGTGTCTGCTTGATCAAATCTCGCATCCGCTTCGCGTCGGAAAAACGGCTTCGCGTCAGGATTTCCGTCAAAAGCTTTCCAAGCTCAGGCAGCTTCCGTACCAGTACCCGCACTTTGACGACGGTTTTCACGAACCACGCATCCGCAGTGTCGCCTTTGGTCGCCGCCATTACGTTGTAATCCAGCCCGCCTGTATGAAGATTCGCGAGATTTGTCAGCTCCGCATAGGAATGCGCGTCCGTATCCACCGCGCCGAGCACATCGCAAAGCAAATAGGCATAATGCTGCTGCTCCGGATCGATCGACGCGCCGTCGAAGTACAGCGAGAGATAGGCGATGCCGTTCGTATGAATGTCGCTGAACAGCACCTTACGCCCCATGAATTCCTTTTCTTCCATCGGGAGCTTCTCCGCGTCCTTGCGAATGTCTGACAACTTCAAGAGCGGAATCTTTTCCAAAACCTCCGGCGTGTCCGGGGTCTCTTGCAGTTCTTTCAGCCGCGCCGTCTGGCGGATAATCCCGTCAATCTCCTCGGCGCTCATCGCGGCTTTTTTCTCCGCCAGGAGTTTCTCCGTCGCCGCCTCACGCACCGCTGCCATCGTGGTGCTCGGTTTCATCGTGACGAGCACTTTGTGAGGATTGTCCAGCACGCAGCGACGCAGCATCTTCTCAAACAGCCCGTTATCCAGGCCTTCCCGCAAGGTCTTGAATTCCTTTTCATAGAAAAGCGGCTCCGCCGGATCGCCGCCGTACAGCCAATGCGTCATGACCGCGAGATTATAGACGAGCCCTTTCGGCGTCGAAGCGAAGTCTGATTCCCGCGTCTTGAATTCCAAATAATTGAGCGACGCCTCGAGCAGCGTTCGATCGATACCGTCTTTCGAAAGACGCCCGATCGTATCCATGACAACCTGATAAAACCGCTCCGCGTCTTCCGGCTCGGCGTTCGTCACCTCCACGGCGAGATTCGGCTGAGCGATCTGTGACTCCAGCGACGCAGTCACGTCTTTGCCGATCCCGGCGTCCATAAGCGCCTGCGTTACCGGCGCGGCGTCCGTCATGAAAAGCGCATGCGTCAATATGCTCATCGCCGCACGCGTCAACCTGTCTCCCGCATCGCAGACGATCATCCCGAGCGCGAGATACGTCTTTTCCTTCGTATCCTCCTCCGCGCCCACCGGGTACTCCGCCGTCACACGCTTCATTTCATCGAACAGCGCCTGCTTCCTGAGCGCCGAATCGATTTCCTGCCGCGAAAAATGAGACAAATACGCTTCGTCGATAAACGCCAGCGTCCCGTCGATATCCATATCGCCGTACAGATAAATATAACTGTTGGACGGATGATAATATTTTTTGTGGAACGCGACAAAGCTCTCCTGGGTGATATCAGGGATTTTCTCAGGATTTCCGCCCGACTCGAAAGCATATGCCGTATCCGGGTAGAGCTGCTTCAAGAGCTCCGTCTCCAAAAGATCTTCCGGCGACGAAGTCGCGCCTTTCATCTCGTTGTAGACGACGCCGCTGTAACGAAGCGGCGCGTCCGGACTGTCAATCTCGTAGTGCCAGCCCTCCTGCAAAAGCACTTCGGGCTTGTCGTACATCTGCGGATAAAACACCGCGTCGAGATAAACGTTCATCAGGTTGCGGAAATCCTGCGCATTGCGGCTCGCCACCGGATACATCGTCTTATCCGGATACGTCATCGCGTTTAAAAACGTATTCAAAGACCCCTTCACCAGTTCAACGAACGGCTCCTTAAGCGGAAATTTCCGCGAGCCGCAAAGCGTGGAATGCTCGACAATGTGCGCGGCGCCCGTGTCGTCGACGGGCGGCGTGCGGAAAGAAATGGAAAATACCTTGTTGTCATCGTCGTTCTTCACATAAAAAAGACGCGCGCCGCTCTTCTCATGCTCAAAAAGAAAGCACTGCGACGAAATCTCCGATATTTCCTTCATTTCCGTCAGTCGAAAACCGTGCATCTTATCATTCACCTGCATTGAAATGCTCCTTTCATACCGCCATAATAAAGTAATTATATCATACTTAAGGAAACAATGAATAAGTCAAGTCGTGAACCTGTCGAGAAATTTTGCCGTCAGGCAAGGAAAAGGGCTCGAAGTCGTAGCCGCCGAGCTACGTCGATAAGCAGGCGCTTGGCGCTTTAGCGCCTTAGCGGTCGCTTATGCAAAGCTAGCACTTTGACGCAGCATGGCGGAAAAAGAGCCGACAGGGGCGCGGCTGGACTTGTTCAGTGTTTCCTAAAAAAGCGGGGGAAAATGTTTCCCCCGCCCAGATCGCATTCTCAGCCTCGTCACAAATATTTCACCATATCCCCGATCGGAATACGCTCGTCGTGCAGGTACGCGGGTTTCGCCCCCTCGGCGGGATAGCCGAGGAACAGCATCGAGATCAGCGTCGTATCTTTCGTCTCCGGAAATTCCTCGTAAACTTTCCCCGGATGGAACAGCCCGATGCAGATATTGCCGACGCCGAGATCGGTCGCTTGCAGCATCATCTGTGTGATGGCGATTGTCGCATCCATCATGCCGAAATCAAACTTCCCGATTGTATGCTTCGCGGAAATTTTCTCGTTATAGCCGATAATCAAGATGACCGGAGGGTGGAAATGGCACTCCGTGCATTTATCAGCCTTTGCCAATGCCTCCGGCGTATTCGCGACGAAAATACGCTGGGGCTGGAAATTTTTCGCCGTCGGCGCATTATGACCCGCTTCGAGAATTAAATCGAGCTTTTCCTGTTCCAAAGGTCTGTCGCTGAATTTCCGCAGGGAATAACGTTCTCTGCTCAATGCTGCAAAATCCATAAACCATAGCCTCCTATACAAAAAAATTCCTCTTTTGGGCTTGTATTCGCCAAAAAGAGGAATTTTCCTTCTTGCTTTTGCTTTATTCCGTTTGCCCGTGATATTCGACGTCACGAACTTCCACCGCGCGGTTTTTCTCGTCTACCATGACCACCGTGGGTTTCCAGCTTCGCGCCTCCGCCTCGTCCATCCAAGCGTAAGCCATGATGATGACCGTGTCGCCGGGCTGCGCGCAGCGTGCTGCCGCGCCGTTCAAGCAGATGACGCCGGAGCCTTTCGGCCCGGGAATCACATACGTCTCCAGCCGCGCGCCGTTGTTGTTGTCCACCACCTGCACGCGTTCGTTCGGCAGGATATGTGCTTTTTCCATCAACGCCTCGTCGATGGTAATGCTGCCCATATAGTTAAGGTTAGCTTCCGTGACCGTTGCACGGTGTATTTTGGACTTGAAAAGATTCAAAAACATCGCGCTCACTCCCCCAAAATCATATTGTCGATCAATCTCGTCTTCCCGATCTTTACCGCAATCGCGAGAAGCGCAGGGGCCTCGATTTTCGCAATCGGCAAAAGCTCCGGGAACGAATAAATATCAACATAGTCGATAACTGCCGTGGGTTCCGTCTCGATTTCATCACGAACAATCTTTTTCAGCGTCTCCACATCTTTTTCGCCGCCGTCAAACGCCGCTTTTCCTTTTTTGAGGCTGCGCGAAAGCACCAGCGCCGCTTCCTTTTCCTCTGCGGAAAGATACTGATTCCGCGAGCTCCGTGCAAGTCCGCTCTCCTCGCGCACGATCGGCACCATCACAACCTCGGTGGGAATATTCAGGTCGGAGACGAACCGCTTGACCACGACCACCTGCTGCGCGTCCTTCTGGCCGAAATAGGCGCGGTCGGCGCGGGAAAGATTCATCAGCTTCGTCACCACCGTCGCCACGCCGCGGAAATGACCGGGACGCTGCGCGCCGCAGAGCTTCTTCGTGATGTCGCCTTCGACATTCACATAGGTGCAATAGCCCTCCGGATACATCTCTTTCGGCTCCGGATGGAATACAGCGTCCACCGGCACCGTCTCCAGCTTTTTGCAGTCTTCCTCGAAGCGGCGCGGATAGGCGTCGAAATCCTCATTCGGCCCGAACTGCGTCGGGTTCACGAACACCGACGCAATGACCACGTCGTTTTCCTGACGCGCGCGGCGCATCAGCGTCAAATGCCCCTCATGGAGCGCCCCCATCGTCGGCACGAGGCCGACGCTCTTGCCGGCGTCCTTCGCAGCCTTTGAAAAAGCCTGTATTTCCTGTACGGTACGCAATACCTTCATCATTCTTCTCCTTTATCCTGACTTTCTATAAAATATGAAGCAAGAAAACAAGAATATCCTACTCCCAAAAACTTCCCATACGTTTTCTGCCGGTCTCATACCGCAGAGCGCGCATCCGCCAGACCTCCGCTGCCTCGCGCGTCTTTTCGGACAAAGTAGTTGGCGAGGAACGAGCCGGACACATTGTGCCACAGGCTGAAGATCGCGCCCGGCACCGCAGCCAGCGGATTGAAATACATGACCGCAAGCGACGCCGCCAGTCCGGAATTCTGCATCCCCACCTCGATAGCGACGGCGCGGGCCTTCGCCGGCGTCAGACGGAACACAGTCGCCAATGTATAACCGCACAGAAGTCCGAAGCCGTTGTGAAGAATCACCACGAGGAAAATCAAGAGGCCGTGCGCGAAGAGCTTCTCCGCAGACAGCGCCACGACGCCGCCGACCAGAAGGGCAATCGCAATAACCGAAATGAGGGGCAGCACCGGCAGGAATTTCTCGACGAACTTCCCGGCGAAATGATTGACCAACAGCCCCGCAATCACCGGGCAAAGCACCATCATCGCGATGGACTTCATCATCGCTACGAGGGAAATATCCACCCAAGCCCCTGCCAATACCCAGGTCAGGAACGGCGTCACCAGCGGCGCCAGCAGCGTCGTCGTCATCGTCATCGCAACGGACAGCGCGACGTCTCCTTTCGCCAGATAGGTAATCACGTTCGACGCGGTACCGCCCGGGCAGGTGCCCACCAGTACAACGCCGATCGCGATATCCGGCGGCAGCGAGAAAATCTTGACCAACACCCAGGCGATCAAAGGCATCAACGTGAACTGCGCCAACGCGCCGATACAGACCTCCCAGGGACGTTTCGCCAGCATATGGAAATCCTCAAACTTCGAGGTCATGCCCATGCCGAACATCACGACGCCGAGCATCCATGGCACATGAGGCCCCACCCATGTCATGGAGGCGGGAACCGACACGCCGAGTATCGAGATCAGGATGATGAGAATCGCCATG
>CACZOL010000066.1 GCA_902782705.1 uncultured Selenomonadaceae bacterium | reverse complement strand
TCCATGACCTGCCCGCCGAGATCCATGTCCACGACGAGGTAATTCTCGCTGCTGATCTTGATCTGAAAATCCTGTCCGACCGTCAGGCTCGGGGTCGAAATATCGACGGTATAGCCCATCGCGGCGAGGTTCGTCGCAGCGTTGGCCGTGAGCATATTGCTCATTTCCGACAAGGCGCTCTGCGCCATTTCGTCGAGCTCCGCCACGGGCATTCCCATCATCATCTTCGAGGCGACAAATTTCGCCGCGTCCGCCGACATATTATAAACGACGTTGCCCCGAAGGCCCTTGGTAAAACCGACGATGATCGAAACGCCAAGGCTCTTGCACGTCTGATTCTTCACGCCCATTTTCGTGCGCTTCGGCACATCGAAACCCATTTGCGGCATAACGGCAACAAGGGCGTCGATGAACGGATTTACAAGTTTTGCATCCATGCTCTTATTCCCCCTCCGCGAAGCCGACGTTCATGCAAACGCTGCCGAAGCGCGTCTGCGCCTCGAGAAAGTAAGATGTAATCTTAAAATTCGCAATGCGGATATTCTTTCCTACGATCGTGCCCGGCGGCGATATCCGCATATCCACGTCCTTGAGGTCGTTGACCACAGACGCGCAGCGTCCGACGATGATATTCGCCGCTTCCTCGATGACGTCGCCGGCCTCCTCCGAGGTCATCGGATCGTCGTCGTTCTTCATAAGGATCGCCCGCGCCATGCCGTACATCGTAGGCTGATCCATATAAACGATGGCGCGCCCCATCGGCGAGCCCGTCAGGCCGATGATGACGGCGATGCCGGACGCGATATCCAGGAAAGAGGACTCCGCGCGCTTCGTTTCCACCTCGCTGTGAATGCCGACAAGGCTGAACAGGCTCTGGCGCAGCACTTTCGCAAAAGACTGGATATAAAGGTCACGAATCCCGCTGTTTTTCTTCACCTCATCCGAGACCATGCACGACAACGCGTCGATCAGCTCATACGGGCTGACCGGCTTCTGCAGGAACGAAGTAATGCCGACCTCGCGGCCGCGCTGCATAAGGCTTGCGTCTTTCATCGCGCTGATCATCACGATGCGCGCTTCCGGATCGATTTCCCGGATACGTCGGCTGCACTCGATGCCGTCCACGTCAGGCAGGTTCATATCCATCGTGACCGCCATCGGACGAAGCGTCTGATATTTCAGCACGGCGTCTGCGGCGTTCGACGCCATTCCACAAACCTCGAAATTCGTCTTCGCCATCATGCTGGAAAGCATCGCGCAGCTCACGCGCGAATCGTCCACGACCAAAACTTTAATTCTTTCCATGCGTTTTCCCACCTTGTCTGTGAGTTGTCTCTATATCAATAATAAATATTCGACATCGGAGGCAAAATCCCTGCCCTCATGTCAAAAAGGAACAAAAATTTTTCCTCCTAATAAGTATATAGAAAAAGCGTCTTTCGCACAAGACCATTATCAGCTTTTTCCTTTGCTCTGCCGTCCGCCCATGCGCGACAAAATCGTCCGTGCGACGTACACGCCGCTGGCGCCCGCCTGTGAAAGCCCGCGGGTGACGCCCGCGCCGTCGCCCGCCGCGAAAATATTTTTCAGCGGCATTTCCAGCTCCTTTGTCAGCGTAATGCGCGAGCTGTAAAATTTGACCTCGACGCCGTAAAGCAGCGTATCGTCGTTCGTCATACCCGGCGCGATATTGTTCAGCGCCTGGATCATCTCGAGGATATTGTCGAGATGGCGCTTCGGCAGCACGAGGGAAAGGTCCCCCGGCGTCGCCTGCAGCGTCGGCTTCGTGAAGCTCTTGGACAGGCGGTCCATATCGGTGCGCCGCCCCTTGAACAGGTCGCCGTAGCGCTGCAAAAGCGCGCCGCCCGCCAGCATATTCGAGAAAGACGCGATGCGCTTTCCGTATTTGTACGGCTCCTTGAACGGCTCGGTAAAGCGGTTCGACACGAGCAGCGCAAAGTTCGTGTTGTGGCTCTGCAGCTTCGGGTCGCTGTAAGAATGACCGTTCACCGTAATGACGCCGTCGGTATTTTCCATGACGACATGGCCGTGGGGATTCATGCAGAAGGTCCGCACAAGGTCTCCGTACCGCTTCGTGCGGTAGACGAGCTTCGCCTCGTACACTTTCGACGTGATATGGTCCCAGACCTCGTCCGGCACTTCGACGCGCACGCCCACGTCCACTTGGTTGTTCAAAAGCTCCACGCCGAGACGGCGGCACTCGTCGCTGAACCATTCCGCCCCTGCGCGCCCCGGCGCGACGATCAGATACTCCGCCTCGATGCGGTCGCCGTTTTCCAAGATGAGCGCGTGCGTTCCTTTGCCGTCGGACTCGATGTGCTCGACCGGCGTAAGGAAGCGAAACTCCGCCTTCTTCTGCAGGCGGTCGTACATCCTGCGGAGCATCCGGAGATTGTTCTCCGTACCGAGATGCCGCACGCTGGCGTCGAGAAGGTGCAGATCGTATTCCAGCGCGCGTTTCTTGATGTCGCTGCCTTCCGTCGTGAAAACCTTGGACGGCGCGCCGTTCTTTTGATTGATCTCATCCACGTAATAGATGAGCTTCATGACCTCGTCGTCGCGCAGATACTCGTTCAGCCAGCCGCCGAACTGCGTCGTGAAATTGTATTTCCCGTCGGAAAACGCGCCCGCGCCGCCAAACCCGCGCATGATGCTGCACGGCTTGCACCCGATGCACCGCTCCACCTTGCCCTGCGCGATCGGGCAGCTCCGCTCGTCAATATCTTTACCGCTTTCAAGCACGACGACCTTGAGGCCCGGCTTTTTCTCCAACAGCTCATACGCCGCAAAAGAACCGGCCGGCCCTGCGCCGACGATCGCCACGTCGTATTTCTTTTTGCTCATACATGCTCTCCCCTGTCTCCACGATTCACTCTTCTTAAACTATACCACATTTTTCCTTCGCTTCCAATGCCCTTGCCCTGCCCTTCATTTTCTTGTATAATGAGCCGTGCATGTCAATTAAGGGGGCATTTCCATTGCTGCAGAACACTTCTGTCATTGCCGCGTTTATTCTCTATCTTTCCGTGATGATGTTCATCGGCGTCTATTTTTATCGGCGCACGCAAAACATGTCCGACTACATCCTGGGCAGCCGGAAGCTCGGCGCCTGGGTCATCTCCATGAGCGCCGAAGCGTCCGACATGAGCGGCTGGATGCTGATGGGGCTGCCGGGCTACGCCTATATCGCCGGACTGAACGCCGGCTGGATCGCCGTCGGCCTCGGGCTCGGCACCTTGGCAAACTGGAAACTCGTCGCCGCCCGCCTCCGAAAATACACGGAGCTTGCAGACAACTCGCTGACGCTGCCGGATTTCCTGCAAAACCGCTACCATGACAAAAGCAAGCTCCTGCGCATCGTCCCCGCCGTCTTCATCTTGATTTTCTTCATTATATATACTTCGTCGAGCTTCGTCGCCAGCGGCAAGCTCTTCGAGACGGTTTTCGGGCTCCCGTACATCTGGGCCCTCATCCTCGGCGGCTCCGTCGTGATTTTCTACACCAGCGTCGGCGGCTTCCTCGCCGTGGTCTGGACCGACTTCATCCAGGGCATCATGATGTTCTGCGCGATCTTCCTC
>CACZOL010000065.1 GCA_902782705.1 uncultured Selenomonadaceae bacterium | reverse complement strand
CGATCACGGCGTCGCGGAAATGAACGTCAGCGCCTATCCTCCGTCGACGACGGTGCAGATGACGGCGAATTATCTGATTTCCCAAGGGGCGACGGCAAACGCGCTGTCCAATTTTTCAGGCGCGGAACTGCTCGTCGCCGATCTCGGCATCGCGTCGGATACAGAATGGATTCCCGGACTGATTCAGCGAAAGATCGCTTTCGGCACGAAAAACTGCGCGAAGGGACCTGCGATGACACGGGAAGAAGCAATCCGCGCGCTTGAGATAGGTATCGAACTGGCGGAAACGTGTACGGCGAACGGCTGCTGCTGTTTTCTCCCCGGCGAGATGGGCATCGCAAATACGACGTCGTCGGCCTGTGTCGTCGCGTCAGCCTGCGGCCTTACGCCGCAGCAGGCCACAGGACGCGGCACGAATATTTCCGACGAACGCCTGAAAGTGAAAATCGAAGTCGTGCGGCAAGCATTGGAAACGAATCGGCCTGACCCTGCGGACGGGATCGATTTGCTTTCCAAAGTCGGCGGGTTCGAAATCGGCTGTATCGCGGGGATTATCCTCGGTGCGGCGGCGCATCAAGGGTTCGTCGTGCTCGACGGATTCAACACCGGCGCGGCGGCTTTGATTGCGCAGGCGCTCTGCCCGCTCGTGCCGCATTATCTGATGGGCTCCCATCTTGCCGCCGAGCCCGCGCACAAAGCCATTCTGAAGAAGCTCGGTCTCCGTCCTTATATGGACATGAAATTTCGTCTCGGGGAGGCGACAGGTTCGTCTATTGCGGTGAATCTTCTGGACGCGGCGGCGCTCGCATTCGGTTATTTGCATCTCGATGCGAAGGACGATTATTTCGACCATCAGACCATGCCCGCAAAAGCCGTGCCGCTGACGGACAAAACCTTCGATTTTTATCTCGATACGTTTCCCAAGCCGTCGCGGGCGGCGATGGAGGCGTGCCGCCTGCGCATCGACAATCTCGCGAAGCCGATTTACTGCCTCGGCTATCTGGAAGAGATTGCGGTGGAATTGGCGGGCATATTGGACGAGGAGCGCCCGTCCGTCGACCTTTCGCGGACGTTGCTCGTATTTACGGACGGCGAAATGTCGGACGCGCAGCATCAGATTACGGCGGCTTTCGCGAATCACGCGGA
Source organism: uncultured Selenomonadaceae bacterium (assembly GCA_902782705.1). GTDB lineage: Bacteria > Bacillota > Negativicutes > Selenomonadales > Selenomonadaceae > RUG12372. Next base: position 3,581 of record CACZOL010000065.1, on the reverse strand, counting down.
AGCGGAAGTCAAGGTCGCGCGGCTCCGTTCCGATCGTCCGTTGACGGACGCCTTTGATTTCGGCCGCGAGACGGCGGAAGATATCACGTTTTCCTCGTCGCTTTTGGCGTTGTCGCTGACGGAGTCGGACAAGATTGATGCGTTCGGCACAAAAGCGAAAATAATGCGCGAGGCGCTTTTGCATGCGGACGGTTCCTTACGCTTTGCGCCCCACGATTTTCTTTCCCACGTTCCGAAGCCTTTGCAGGCGGACGCGGCGGCTCTCTTGGGCGCGATGATTGCCGGCGCGCATAATCATGCGCTGATCGTTCTCGACGACGAGGCGACGGAAATCGTTGCGCGTTATGCGGAAGCGCTCTGCCCGGCGCTCGCGCCTTACGTTTTGCATGTGCAGCCGGCGCTGCTCTGGCTGGATATGAAAGTCCCCGGCGGCGCGGTCGCCTGCCTCGGACTGAAACTCGTGGACGCCGCGCTTCACATGTTGAACGACATGAAAACCTTCGCCGAAGCGAAAGTGCCGGTGGCGAACGACGGCCCCGGCGCGGGGCGGCAGGCGGAATAAGAAAAGTGGACGCGCAAATTTTTTTGCACCAATGACAGCTTTATAATATAATAGTATCGTTATTTATTGTAATTGGTTTTTACTAAACTTGCCTTCCCCTTGAGGGGAAGGTGTCAGCCGAAGGCTGACGGATGAGGTGGAACCAACGTCCTGCAGTAGTCACGTTTATTTGAGGTGTATCAATGGACATCGATTTTCACTACGGCACGGTCTATGTGCTCGCCCGCTGGGCAAAATTCGGCAGCGAGAACGCGAATCTGATCGCTCACGCGTCGCAGCTCGTCGACGACAATTTTGACTCCACGCCGTTTTCCGACGAGGAGGAAAAGAGAAATATTGCCGAGGGCGTCCACGTCCGCTATTCCTGCCAGAACATCTGGGGCAACGTCAGCGGCAAAGGCAACCGTGAAATCTGGATCCCGTTTCATTTCCTGCCGGGGTTGGAGGGCGAAACGCAGGAGGAGCAGCTGATCTGCAAAAAGAACAGCGAGCTTTCCCATAAGCTCGGTCAGCGCCTTGAGGAGACGACGCTGGACAATACGAATTTCGCGTTCCGGCTTGGCGTCGGTCTGCACGTTTTCGCCGATACATGGGCGCATCAGGAATTTGCGGGCATCAACAATATCGTGAATAAAGTGCAGGACTTGATTTTTGTCACGTCCGGTTCCGTCGTCGAAAAGGTGTTGGACGACATCCTCGGCGCGTCGGCTTTTGTCAGCAAGGTCCTTGACGAGGTCATGCCCCTCGGGCATGCCGCCGCCGTTCATTGTCCCGATATGCCCTATCTTTGGTGGAAGAGCGGCGAGCGCTTCACCGACGGGCGCAAGAACTGGGACGAGTTCATGGAGGCAGCCGAGGAGATCTTACGGATCCTGCAAAAGGTCAGCGGCGAGGAAGTCACCGGACTTTCCGAGGCGCAGCAAAAGAAGATCATGAAGAGCTTCAAGGGAATCCAGTCCGACAACATCGACGAGCGCTATCAGGAATGGCTGCGGCGGATTCATGAAAATTACTTCGAGATCGAGGATTTCGACGAAAACGACGAGACGGCGGCATACAGCATTCCGTATATCTTCGAGGACATCGACTTCCGACGTCAGTTCTACGACGAGATCAACGATCATTTCGACTGGGTGCGGGACGAGTTGGAAGAACACGACATTTTCGTACTGAAGAGCACGCCAATTTATTGAGGAAGGACTTGTTCAGCGCTTCCTCGGAAAACAAAAAAGAACGGACAGGCAAACGATGCACTGTTCGTTCTTTTTTTATGCAGTATTTACCGGCGCATTTCCCGCGCCTGCTCTTTGAGGCGGGCGACGCGGTCTTCCGTCGACGGGTGCGTGCTGAAAAGACCGGCAAACGTCGCGTGGGCGTTCGACAGCGGATTGACGATGCATACATGCGCGTTGGACGTCGACGCGCCCGTCAGCGGACGCATTCTCGACGTCGCGTAGTCGAGCTTCTCCAAAGCGGAAGCCAGCGCCAGCGGATCGCCGCAAATCTCGCCGCCGCTTTTGTCGGCGTCATATTCGCGCGAGCGTGAAATCGCCAGCTGAATCATCATGGCCGCGAACGGTGCGACGATGATCGTGAACAGAAGTCCCAGCGCGCCGCCGTTGTCGTCGCGGCTGTTCGAGCGTCCGCCGCCGAAAATTGCCGCCCACTGCGCGATATGTGCAATCGTGGTAATAACGCCGGCAATGGATGCAGCGATAGTGGAAATCAGCGTGTCGCGATGCTTGACGTGGGAGAGCTCATGCGCAAGCACGCCCCCCAGTTCGTTATAGTCGAGAATTTCCATGATTCCCGTGGTAACGGCGACTGCCGCATGCTCTGGATTGCGTCCCGTCGCGAAAGCGTTCGGCGTCCTGGACTGAATCACGCAGACTTTCGGCATCGGAAGATCGGCTTTTTTCGCCAGCTTTTCCACGAGACCGTAAAGCTCCGGCGCCTGCTCGCGCGAGACTTCCTGCGCCCGATAGGCGGCGAGCACCATCTTGTCGCTGTACCAGTAAGAGAAGAAGTTCATTCCGAGGGAAAAGACGAGCATGATCATCGCACCCTGCCGCCCGGCAAAGCTGCCGCCGACGGCAATCAAAAGTCCCGTCAAAAGCGCCATCAGAATCGTTGTCTTGAATGTGTTCATAATGGGCAGATATCCTCCTTGTTCCTTGTCGAGTCTTTGTTTACAATAGCAAGGCCGTATGAAAAAGGGCTGAGAAAAGACCGCCATGACAAATGGCGGCCTTTGGAATCTTCTTAATGGATGTTCATGGAAAGCTCGATGAACTTGTTCGCGATTTTCGCTTTCTGGAGCACCGCTTCGGTAATTGCCTCTCCGGCCTTTACGATGACCGTGCCGTTGTCAGCTACGATGTCGCGCGACGCTTTCTTGCCAAGCAGGAAACGGCGATGCCGCTCTTCCGTCGCTTTGTCCGCAGCGGATTCCGGCTTTTTCTCCGGCTCAGGCTCCGGCGCTTTCGGCGGCTCGGGTTCGGGCTCCGGTTCTTTTTGCGGTTCCGGTTCGGGTGCGGGCGCAGGCTCCGGCTCCGGCGCTTTCGGCGGCTCCGGTTCGGGCGCGGGCGCGGGTTCCGGCGCTGCTGCCGGCTCGGGAGCAGGCGCGGGCGCGGGTTCTTCCGCCGGGGCCGGCTCTACATTGTCGTCAGTTTTTTTTTCTTCGCCAAGCGGCGGATCGATAACTGTGACCTGTTTGCCGAAGATGGAAATCTGATCGGACATGATCTCGGACTCGACGCCGTTCGGGTCGACAATCTGGACTTTCTCGACCTTACCGCCCTCGCCGATATAGATTTCGTTGACTTTACCGTTGATCGTGCCGGACTTGGTAATCGCTTTCGTGCCGATGATGCGAATGTTCGCGTCCAGCATGGCCTCGTAATCGCTGGCGTCTTCCAGCGTGAGAATGTTTTCGCTGTTCGTGATGGTGACGGCGTCATGACCGATGGCGATGACGGAGGAGTACGGCAGGAGCTTTACGCCGCGATACCAGTCCTCG
>CACZOL010000064.1 GCA_902782705.1 uncultured Selenomonadaceae bacterium | reverse complement strand
TCCTTGAACGTCTTCAAGATGTCCAAGGTGCTCTGCACGGCGCCCTCGGCGGTATTCATCAGCGCGCGGGCGTTCTGCGTGTTCTTCAGGTCCTGGTCGAGGCCGCGGATCATGGTCCGCATACGCTCGCTGATCGCGTAGGCGGAAGGATCGTCCTTGGCGCTGTTGATATTCATGCCTGAGGACAGTTTCTGGAGTTGTTTCGTGAGGTCGGAGTGGTTCCGGTCGAGCTGGTTCAGCGCGTTCATTGCCGGCATGTTGTTTTTGACCTTCATGGTCATGGTTCATCAATCCTTTCATGTCGGGGACTTCCGAAAAATTCCTTGCACATCTGGCTTGCTTAAATTTCCGCGTGCTTTGTTGTCGTCGCTCGACGTAGCGCTCTGGCTACGCCTTCGCTCCTCCGCCTCGCACACGAAAATTTATCCTGCGCCATCTGCACAATGATTTTTTCTCCAGGCCCCGACGCTTCTTCCCGAGAGTTTTCTGGGAATCCTAACAAACGATACATCCTTGCATTTGATTTTTGCTTATCTTATTGTCTCGCCTTCGGTCATAGAACCAACTCCCATGGAACAGAAACAAAAAGCGCAAGAGGGCATAGTTACCCCTTGCGCTTAAAGACAATTTTTTTGCATACGAACGTCATAGCCGCCAACTCCTTTTGGAGAACTACGAAAAAAGAATAATGAAAAAAGTCCATTTTCCTATTGTTATTATAACTAAGAAAAGATGAATATGTCAAGATAATTATTGCGAGAGCGGTCAAAAAAACGGCGGAAATAAATCCGCCGCTTTTCGTTGTTAGTTGGTGGTTGGCGTGTGTTCGAAGTTCGTGAATTTCGTGAACCGCTTCTCGAAGAAGAGCTGCACGGTGTCGATGGGGCCGTTTCTGTGCTTCGCGATGATGACGTCGGTGATGTTTTTGCGTTCGGTCTCCGCGTCGTAGTAATCTTCGCGATAGAGGAACATGACGATATCCGCGTCCTGCTCCAGGGAGCCGGATTCGCGCAGGTCGGACAGCATCGGACGCTTGACTTGGCGCGCTTCGACGCTTCGCGAAAGCTGCGACAGCGCGATGACGGGCACGCCAAGCTCGCGGGCGAGGGCTTTCAGCGAGCGGGAAATCTCGGAGATTTCCTGCTGGCGGTTGTCGCCGTTTCGTCCGGGGCGGCCCTGCATGAGCTGCAAGTAGTCGATGACGACGAGGGAAAGGCCGTGCTGCGCCTTGATTCGGCGTGCTTTGGAACGAAGCTCGGAAACGGTGATGCCCGGTGTGTCGTCGATGAACATCGGCGCTTTCATCAGGCGGTCGGAAGCTGAGATGAGCCGCGTCCAGTCCTCGCGCTCCAGTACGCCGGAACGAAGCGCCTGCGAGTCGATGCCTCCCTCGGCGCAGAGCATACGCTGTACGAGCTGTACGTTCGACATTTCCAGGGAAAAGAAAGCGACGGGCTTCTGGAGGCGCACGGCGACATACGTTGCGATGTTCAGCGTGAACGCGGTCTTGCCCATGGAGGGACGCGCCGCGACAAGAATCAAGTCGGAGGGCTGGAAGCCCGAAGTCAGCCGGTCGAGGTCGACAAAGCCGGAGGCGAGGCCCGTCAGTGCGTTCTTGTGCTTGGAGCGTTCCTCGACTTTGGAGAAGACGTCCAGGACGAGGTCGCCGATGGAGGTCAGGTCGAAGGTGTTGCCGCGCCCGGTGACGGCGAGGATCTTCTTTTCTGCGTCGTCCATCAGGTCGCCGATTTCCTCCGCGTCTTCATAAGCCTCGCCCGCAATCTCGGTGGCGGTATTGATGAGGTTCCGGAGCTGGGCCTTTTCGAGGACGATGCGCGCATGGTATTCGAGATTCGCCGCCGTCGGCACGGCGTTTGCCAGCGATGTGACAAAGGCGATGCCGCCCGCTTTTTCGAGATTATCCGTCTTTTTGAGCTGCTCCGTGACGGTGACGAGGTCGGCCGCTTCGTCGCGGCGGAAGAGGTCGAGGATCGCCTGATAGACGAGCCGATGCGCTTCGCGGTAAAAGTCTTCCGGCTGGAGTTTTTCCGCTGCTTCGGCGATGGCGTCTTTTTTCAGGAGCATAGCGCCAAGGACGGCCTGCTCGGCCTGTATATTTTGCGGTGGGATTCGTTCAGCCGTCGCCATTTTCGTCCGTTCCTTCCTGTTTTTTGTCCCAGCCGTCCGCGAAGAGCAGACGGAACGCTTCGTCCGCCGTCTCGACGGGATACACGGAGAGCCCGAGGTGCGCGTCGGGAATGTCTTTCTTGTTTTCCGCGGGGATAATGATGGATTTCATGCCCGCTTGTTTCGCGCCGTAGGCCTTCTCAAAGACGCCGCCGACGGGACGCACCTGTCCATAGAGCGAGATCTCGCCCGTGACGGCGACGTCCTGCCGCAGCGGCCGGCGCGTCAGCGCGCTGGTGATCGCCGCGAGGATTGCCGTGCCGGCCGACGGGCCGTCGATGTTGCCGCCGCCGACGACGTTGATGTGCAAATCGAAGTCGGAAAGTTCAAGGCCCGTCATGCGGCGCACGACAGAGGCGGCGTTGAAGACGGAGTCTTTCGCCATACTGCCCGCCGTCTCGTTGAAACGCACCGCGCCTTTTCCTTTTTCGTGGGCGGGAAATGCGACAGCCTCTATCTCGATGACCGAGCCGAGGTAGCCGGAGACGCCGAGGCCGAAAATATGGCCGATCTCGGCACGGTCCGACGAGCGGTCCTTTACATATTGATAGAGGCGGCTGACCTGCGCGACTTCGTAGACGTCGTCTTTGCCGATGACGACGGGCGCGCCGCCTTCGCGCCGTTCCAGCGCGAAGCTGTATGCGTCGGCGAGGATATTGATTGCCTTGCGGCCTTCGATGGTGTAGTCGCTGATGAGTTCGGCGACGCCGTCCGCCAGCGCCGCGTCGAGCTTCTTTGCCGCGTTTTCGACAATGCGGACGATGTGCGCGGGCGTCAGCGGCTCGAAATAAATCTCGGCGCATCGCGATCGGAGCGCCGGACTGATGTCCCGCGCTTCCCGCGTCGTCGCGCCGATCAATACGAAGTCGGCGGGCGCGCCTTCGTCGAAGAGCTTCTTGATGTACGGAGGTACTTTCGGATCGGTGGGATCGTAATAGGTGGACTCGAAAAAGGCGCGTTTATCCTCCAACACCTTTAAGAGCTTGTTTTGCAGCATGACGTCCATTTCGCCGATCTCGTCGATAAAAAGGACGCCGCCGTGGGCGTCGGTGACGAGACCGGGTTTCGGTTCCGGCACGCCGATGTCGGCGAGGTCGCGTCGCGCGCCTTGGTAAATCGGATCGTGCACCGAGCCGATCAAAGGATTCGTCATGTCCCGTGGATCCCAGCGAAGCGTCGTGCCGTCCGTCTCGACAAACGGCGCGTCAGGGCCGAAAGGAGACGTCTCGACGCGTTTCGCCTGTTCAAGGACGAGACGTGCGGCCGTAGTTTTTCCGACGCCGGGCGGTCCGTACAGGATCAAATGCTGCGGGTACGGCGACGAAAGCTTCGCCAGCAGCGAGCGGATGGCGCGCGGCTGGCCGATGATCTCGTCGGGGGTCGTCGGGCGCAGAAGTTCCATGACCGACTGGGTCAGTTTCACCTTATCGAGCTTCTCGAGCGCTTCGCGGCGTTCCTTGGCCTGCGGAGACTCGGACTGCGGGTCTTCTTCTTCCAGGACTTGCATACGAATGTCTTTTACATAGTCCTCGTGATTTTCTTCCAGTTTTTCGGCGATCTTCTTCTCGATCTTGTCTTCCAGCGAGCGGCGCGCCATCAAGTCGGCGATACGCTCGGAAAGCTCGGTCAGGAGCTTCGGGATCTCCGCGTCGGAAGGAATGTGTTCGATGGTCGGGTTTTCGAGCAAGATTCGCTGCAGCGCGAGCACGCGCTCCCCACGGCTCGGCGAGCGCATGAAGCGCATCGCGTCCATCTTGCCCGCCTTGATGACGAGCTTGTCGGAGCCCAGAATGTCCACGAGCATTCCGTAAAGCGCGTCGATCTCGCGGTCGAGGGGATTTTCCGGCGACGTCATATAGCTGTCGCGCTCCTCCGGCGAAATTTTCCGCTGGAAAAAATTGAACAGGCTTCCCATGAAAGCATCAGCCTTCCGTTACATGCACGACGACTTTCGCCGACGCCTCCGGATGGAGCCGGATCGACGCTTCGTAATCGCCGACGCTCGTGACCTCTTCGGTGAGCGTGATCTTCCTCTTGTCGATATCGACGCCGTAGGTTTTTTTCAGCGCCTCGGCTACGTCCTTGCCCGCGACCGAGCCGAAGAGCTTGCCGCCTTCGCCGACCTTGACCGGGATCGTGACTTCCGATTTCGCGAGCTGCGCGGCGAGAAGCTTCGCCTCGTCCGCTTCCTGCGCTTTCTTATGCGCGACGGAGCCCGCTTTCTGCTTCGCCAGATTCACGTTCTGGGCGGTCGCGGGCTGCGCGAGTTTCTTCGGCAGGAGGAAATTGCGCCCGTAACCTTCCGAAACCTCGACAATGTCGCCTTTTTTCCCGACGCTCTTGACGTCTTCCAATAATATGACTTTCATTTTATCCATTCTCCTCTATATATTTCTTTGCAATCTCCACGGCGCGGTCCTTGATTTCCTCCAGGCTCCCGTTTTTGACCTGCGCGCCTGCGACGGTCTGGTGGCCGCCGCCGCCGAATTCTTCCATGATGACCTGCACGTTCAGCTCGCCCGAAGCGCGCGCGCTGATACCGACGACGTCCTGCGCCAGCTGGAATATGACGATACTCATACGCACGCCTTCGATGTGAAGCATTGTGTCCGCCGTCTGCGCCGCGATGGCCTGGATGTTCGGCTGGACTTCCGGACAGGAGGCGACGATCAGGCCGCCGTCGTAAAGCGTCGACGACGCCAGCGCTTTCGCGATGGTGAGATTCGTCTCGTAATCTTCGCGGAAAAGCTGGCGGATGAGCACCGGGTCTGCACCGGCCCGACGGAGATACGCCGCCGCCTCCAGCGTGCGAACGCCTGTCTGCACGCCGAAATGTTTCGTGTCGACGACGATGCCGGCGTAGAGCGCCGTCGCGTCGAAGCGGGACAGCTTTATATCGTCGGCGTAATACATCACAAGCTCGGCCACGAGTTCGCTGGTCGAGGAGGAAGACGGCTCGACATAAGAAAGCTGCGGGTTTTCAATGATCGAATCGCCGCGCCGGTGATGGTCGATCAAGATGCGGCGCGGGATTGCGGCGAGAAGCCTCGAAGACGCGACCATGTGCGGGATATGGGTATCGACGACAATAAGAAGCGCCCGCGCGCTCGGCGTCATTTCTTCCAGCGCGTTTTCGTGCAGGAAAAGCGACTTGTATTCCGGCTTGTCGATCATCATGTCCGTGAATTTGTCGATTCCTTCGTTCATATCGGAGAGCATGATGCGGACGGGTTTTTTGGAGTAGCAAGCCATTCGCGCGACGCCCATCGCCGCGCCGAGTACGTCGAAATCCTCGTTTTTGTGGCCCATGATGAAGACTTCGTCCGCGACCTCGATCTGCTCGCGGAGCGAATGGGCCACGACGCGCGCTTTGACGCGCGTGTGTTTTTCCACGGCCTGCGCTTTGCCGCCGAAAAATTGCGTTTTGCCGTCGATGACCACCGCGGCCTGATCGCCGCCTCGGGCCAGGGACAGCTCCAGCGTTTTCAGGGCCTGACGCGCCGCCTCGTGAATGGACTGCTGTTCCGCCGTCACGACGCCGAAAGAGAGCGTGATCGGAAGTTTCCCCGCGCCCTTCAGCGAATGGACTTGATCCAGGATGCTGAACTTGTCTTCCACCGCTTGATCCAAAGCGCGGCGCTCCATGACCGCCACATATTTTTCTTCGTTGAGGCGCTGGATCAGGCAGCCGTGATCTTTCGCCCAGGTGTCGAGCATGTTTGTGATTGCCGAGGCCAGCGTCGAGCGCTCCGCTTCGACGAGCCCCTGCAGCGCTTCGTCGTAATTGTCGATCTGGATATAGGCAAGCGCCGTGCGGCTGCCGGCAAAGTCTTCGCGGAGCTGTTCGTACTCCGTCACGTCAACGACGTAGAACGCCATCAAAGGCTCGTCGAGCCCCTCCACCGGTACGGGACGGTATTCGGCGCGGTACGCCGTTTCGCCGGCGCGGAAGATGTATTCGCCTGTCATGCCCCAGATGGGTTTCAGGATCATTTCCGGCCAGAACTCTTTGACCGGGGTTCCGCGTTTCGGGCTTTCATTCAGGCCAAGACGCGTTCCCAGCTCGCGGTTCGCCCATTGAAGCGTTCCTTCTGCGTCGACGATCAAAACGGCGATCGGCAGTTTTTCAACGGCGTAGTTCATTACCGGCTTGATTTGGCTGACGACGTCGTGGAAGTATGCTTCCAGATCGTGTTCGCGCTTCAAATTGCGTTCCCGCACGAAGAGCGCGATGCACAGGAAGAGGACAGCCGCGCCGCCGCCAAAATAGGCGTCGAAAGAAAAGAGGGCCGCCGCGAGGATCGCGCAAGCCGCGAGCAAAATGCAAATGTCCGGCCAGGCCGAGGTACTATGAGGCAAAAGAGTCACCCCCAAAAAAGTCTAAACAAGCAGCGTCTTACTTCAAGATTTTTATCGGTTTTTCCAATAGCGCGTCCTGTAGTCGAGCACCATGTCGAACAGTCCGACGAAGGCGAGCAGGCGAACCAAGAATCCGTTCAGCATAACGAAGGTGATAAACGCCATCGAGAAAAATTTCGGCCAGTGGAAATGGCGCGAAGCGTATGCGTAAACGGAAAGCCCCTGTAAAAGCCCGGCGAAGGTCGAGAGCATGACAAGATTCAGCGACGCCTGGTACAAAAGATCGAGCCCGCGGGTCGTGCCCCAGTAAAGGCCGATCAGCGAGAACCCGAATACATAGACAAAAACCGGCGGAAGCCGCCATTCGACGAAGGGCGGAAGCGTCTTGACCTCGTGGCCGAGACGGCGAAGCACCTTGCTGCCGATGAGATAGTTGAGCGCCGTGTCCATCAGGCCCATGATGACGATGACCAGCGGAAGCAAAAGACGCATCAGCGAAAGGTTTTGCGTCAGGTTGTCCCGGGCTTCGTCAATCTGCGCTTCGGACATGCCCATACTGCGGTACATCTCGATCGTCTGGTCGAAAGAGTTTTCCATTACGTCGAACTGCGTGGAAAAAGGCTCGATGCCCGTCAGCGCGAAAAGCAGCGCGAACGCAGCCAGTTTCGCCGCCATCGAGGCGACAATGCCGGTCGTCAGTGTCCGTACCGACGACCAGTTTTTGCGAAACCCGAGACCGAGCGCGATTCCGCCCGGGGCGAACGCCAGCGCCAGCCGAAGAGAGACAGCCGGCTCGACCAGCGCCGCCGTCAGCACGCCCGCGACGAAAACGGCCATCAGACCCCATTTCAGTCCGTGGCGCACAAGCAGCACGAGGATCGGAAGCGGCCACATCAGCACCGCCACGGTGCCGAGCAGCGGGATATAGACGCCGACCAAGGCCATGACGACGGTTATGGCGGCCAAAAGGCCGCTTTCCGTCATGGAGGTTACGCGAGTTGCCATACATTCATCCTTCCGGACAGTTGCCGAATCTTTTTCCGTCATGCTGTAACAGGCGATGCGCTTTGCATAAGCGATCGCTTATGCGTTTGCTATTTGACGTAGTTCTTTGCTGCGGCTTCGCATCAGCGTCCTTGCCTGACGAAAAAATCTCTCGGCAATGCCATAACTAACGTTAAGATTTACATATTATAGCAGATTATAGCAAATTTTAGCAGAAAAAATAATGGTTGTCTCTCATTCCTGTTTTTTCGCCAGTTTTATCTTTTCCGGATAGCGAAGCGTGAAGGCTTCCGGCGGCATGGCCGGCACTTCCGCGCCTCCCGCGAGAGCGGAGGCGCGGTAAGCGACTTCGGCGAGTTCTTCGACGTACGCCGCTTTCAGGAGCGCGTCGTCCAGAGAAACGCCGACCGTCAGCACGCCGTGCCGCGCAAGCAGCAGCGCGTCGCCTGTGCGGAGCGGCGCGCGCACGGAGTCGGCCAGCGCCGCCGTTCCCTGTGGGGCGAACGGCGCCACGGGGACGTTTCCGCCCGTGCAGCGGAGATGCGCGGCCTCCAGTACGAGGCCGGGAATCGGCCGTTCCAAAGCGGCGAAGACCAGCGAGAAAGGAGAATGGGTATGCGCGACTGCGTAAACATCTTCGCGCTCCTCATAGGCGGCGAGGTGCATCAGCGCTTCGCTGGAGGGCTTGCGTCCGTTGATCGATTCGACGACCTGTGCGTCACGGTCCATCACGACGACGTCGTCCGGCTTCATGGTGCGCCGGTCGACGCCCGACGGCGTCACGCAGATCAGTCCCGTCGATTCGTCCCGGGCACTGAAATTTCCCGATCGCCAGCGACAAAGCCCTTGCGTTTCCGCTTCCTGCGCACATTGTACGACGACGGTCTTGAGCGATTCCAGCATTTGCCCGCCTCCCTTTAAAAACAACTTAACCTTAATTATATTCGCCGTCGATGGCAAGAATTCCTTGTCTGCGGCAAAGGTATTTTCCCCTTGGAGAGAAAAGAGCCGTCACATCCATGACGGCTCTCATACAAGATCAAGATTTATTCCGGCTTTTTGATGACCGTTTCCCCGCCCATATACGGAACGAGAGCCTTCGGGATGACGACGGAGCCGTCCGCCTGTTGGTAATTCTCTAAAATCGCAGCGACGGTACGGCCGACCGCGAGACCGGAGCCGTTCAGCGTGTGGCAGAATTCCGGCTTGTCCTTCTGCGTGCGGCGGAATTTGATATTCGCGCGTCGCGCTTGGAAATCAAGGCAGTTCGAGCAGGACGAGATTTCACGGTAACGGTTCTGGCTTGGGAACCAGACTTCGATATCGTAAGTCTTCGCCGAAGTGAATCCCATGTCGCCGGTGCAAAGCGTCACCACATGATAGGGGAGTTCAAGCAGGCGGAGGACTTCTTCGGCGTTGTCCACCATCTGCTCCAAAGCCGCCCAAGAGTTTTCCGGTTTCTCGAACATGATCAGCTCGACTTTGTTGAACTGATGCTGGCGGATCAGCCCGCGGGTGTCGCGGCCCGCGCTTCCCGCTTCGGCGCGGAAGCTTGCCGTGTAGACCGTGTAATGCTCGGGCAGTTTCGCGCCGTCGAGGATTTCTTCGCGATGGAAATTCGTCGCGGGAACTTCCGCCGTCGGCACAAGGTAAGAATCCAGACCTTCGAGCTTGAACATATCCTCGGCGAATTTCGGGAGCTGCCCCGTGCCGATCATGCTGTCGCGGCTGACGATATACGGCGCGAGCATTTCCGTATATCCCTGCTTCGCATGCAGGTCCATCATGAAATTGATGCAGGCGCGTTCGAGGCGCGCCCCCAGCCCGACGTAGAACGTGAACCGCGCGCCGGAGACTTTCGCCGCGCGCTCCGCGTCGAGGATGCCGAGCCCTTCGCCGACGTCCCAATGCGCTTTCGGCTCAAAGTCGAACTTGCGCGGCTCGCCCCATTTGCGGAGTTCGGGATTTTCCGTGTCGTCCTTGCCGAGCGGCACGTCTTCCTTCGGCATATTCGGGATACGGAGCAGGATTTCGCGGAGCTTTTCCTCCGTTTCCTTCAGATCGCCGTCCAGCGCGGAAATCTTGTCGCCGACTTCGCGCATCTCTTTTACGAGCGCGTCGGCGTTCTCGCCGTTCTTCTTCATTACGCTGATCTCTTTCGACGCCGCGTTGCGCTTCCCTTTCAGCGCTTCGACTTCACCGAGGATATCGCGGCGGCGCTTCTCCAAATCGGAAAAATCGTCCAGCTTCATCGGATTGCAGCGGCGCTCCAGCATCGCCTGCACTTCGTCCAGATGGTCGCGTACAAATTTCATGTCAAGCATAGTAAAAGCCCCCCGTAGATACGAATTACTACCTAATTATATAGTCGCGGCGCTGGACTGTCAAACGGGCTTCGGTTTAAAACCGGTGGCGGATATGATATAATGAAATCGCCAAGGCGAAAAGACTTGGCACTATAACGATTTGTGAGGAGTTTGCTGTTTGAAGAACAACACCTTGGAGATTGTGGGCTGACCGGGAGGTTTGCGCCTTACAGTCTCGCACAAGCCTCCCGACGTTGCCGTCAACAATCGTAGGGAGGAAAAAACAATGGGTAACAAAAATTATCGAATCCGTTTGGAGAAAAAAGAAGAATATCGCGAGGTGGAAAACCTCGTCCGAGAGGCGTTCTGGAACGTTTACCGTCCGGGCTGCCTGGAGCATTATGTCCTGCATCAACTGCGAAAGGACCCTGCTTTCGTGCGGGCCCTTGATTTTGTCATGGAAAAAGACGGGCAGCTGATTGGGCAGAATATGTTCATGCGGGCGGTCATCAAGGCCGACGACGGCCGCGATGTTCCAATCATGACTATGGGACCGATCTGTATTTGTCCCGAGCACAAGAGAAAAGGCTTCGGCAAGATCTTGCTGGACTATTCCTTGGAACAGGCGGCGGCGCTCGGCTGCGGAGCCGTATGTTTCGAGGGGAATATTGATTTCTATGGGAAGAGCGGCTTTACCTATGCCGGTTCGTACGGAATCCGCTATCATGGATTGCCCGAAGGGGAGGATGCGTCCTTCTTCCTGTGCAAGGAATTGATTTCTGGGTATCTGAAAGGGATTACCGGAGAGTACGCCACGCCGCAGGGCTATTTTGTGGACGAAGCCGAGTCGGAGGAATTTGACAAGATGTTCCCGCACAAAGAAAAACTTGTGCTTCCGGGGCAACTTTTCTAAAGAACGAAAAAGAGGAGCAACGTACCGTTCCGGTGCGTCGCTCCTCTTTCTCGTTTGCAAAATTTTTTGAAGTATGTTTTTCATACTTCAAAAATTTTATCGTGGTTCATGAAAAACCGCCGCGCGATGTACGCGCGGCGGTTGCCTTTTACGCCATGAAGATTCAGTTTGCAGGGGACAGCGTCGGGGTCGAAGCTCCGAGGCGTGTGTCCATTTCGCTGCGGCCTTTGAATACGCCGCCGTCTGCGATGTTCAGGCTGCGGACGCGAACGTCTCCGATAAGCTGGCCCGTAGCGTGAATACTGAGATTGCCGTCGCAGTCAACGTTGCCTGTGACCGTTCCGGCGACAGTCAGGCTGCCCGCTTTGATGTCGCCCTGTACGACGCCGTTTTCACCGATAACTGCGTCGCCGGTGATAGAAACGCCGCCGTCAACGTGCCCGTCGATGCGAATATTGCCGGAGCCATTGATATTTCCCGTGATGGTTGTGTTTCGTCCGATAATGGTCTCAATGTCTCCCGCAGGGTTGTCGATGTGTTTCTTCACGCTGCCAAACATAAATGTGCGCCTCTTTTCAAACTTATTCGCCGCCGAGGTACATGATCGGGTTTACAATCTCACCGTTTACATGCACTTCATAGTGAACGTGCGGGCCGGTGGAAAAACCGGTGCTGCCCATGTAGGCGATGATTTGGCCTTTTTGTACGGTCTCGCCGACGGAAACCGCGACGGCTTCCGCATGCCCGTAACGCGTCCAGATGCCGTTGCCATGGTCGATATCTACCATATTGCCGTAGCCGCCGGAGTTCCAGCCGGCCGCCGTGACCGTGCCGCTGGCCGCCGCGATGATCGGCGTGCCGTAGTCGTTGGCAATGTCGATGCCCGGATGGAAGTCCGAGCCGCCCCAACGAAGTCCGTAAGGCGAGCTGACTTCGCCGCTCGCAGGCCAAAGTGACGGCAGATAAGCCGAAAGCTGATTGTGGTATCCGATGATGCGCTGCTGTTCATGGAGCGCTTCGCGGACGCGCTCTAAATTGGCGCGGCTCACCGCGAGACGCTGACGGATGCTGTCAAGCGCGAAATCGACGTGACGCGCGTTCGGTTCGATCCAAGGACCGCCCTGTCCGTCGAAACCCGGCTGCGGCGACGGCTGCCCCTCCACGGGCGGCTGCGCCGGCGCGGCCTGCGGATCTTCCACAGGTTCGGCGCCCGCCATTTGGCGGAGTTCCCGCTCGATCTCGCTGACCTTTTCCATTTCGTCCTGCAGCTCGTTGGCTTTTTTTGCCAGCTTGGAAAGCTGCTCCTGCTGTTCCGCGTTCACGGTGCGCAGGTCGCGAAGCTCTTGCTGGTCGCTGATCGCGGTCATACCGCTGTACACGGAATAGCCAAAGGAGCCGACGAAAAGAACCGCAGCGGCCGTGCAGGAAATCGCTGCGTATTTGAGAAGACGCTTCGGAAGGCGAACGCTGTGCATCGTTTCGCCTTGATCTGGAATGATCTTGATTACGTATTCCCGTTTCTCATCTGCGGAAGAGTTGTTATTCAAAATAACGCCCCCAATTAACCAATAACGAACCAATCAAGAATAAAGAATACAAAAAGAAAATTTCGGAGAGTGCTCTTATTATATCACAAAGGGGCGTGACAAGAAATTATGTCTTTCGAACTATATTGGAGGAGAAACCGAAACTACATATCGGGACTTTTTGCTTATAAATTTGGGAGCTGCCAGTCAACCGGCGTCTCGCCGACGCTTTCGAGAAAAGCGTTGACGCGGGAAAATGGGCGGCTGCCGAAAAAGCCGTAGCTTGCCGAAAGTGGGCTTGGGTGCGGCGATTCTACGATGAAATGCTGCGGATTCGTGATCATGGCCTTTTTCTTGCGCGCGGGGCCGCCCCAAAGAATGAAAGCCAGCGGCTTTTCGCGTTCGTTCAGGAGAGAGATAATCTTATCCGTGAAAATTTCCCAGCCATGTCCGCGATGGGAATTCGCCTGATGTTCGCGGACGGTCAGCACGGCGTTCAGGAGCAGTACGCCTTGGTCTGCCCACGGTTTCAGACAGCCGTTGTTCGGGATTCGGCAGCCGAGATCGGAGGCAAGCTCCTTGAAGATGTTGACGAGCGACGGCGGCGGCGCGATGCCCGGCTGTACGGAAAAGCTCAGCCCGTGCGCCTGCCCCGGTCCGTGGTATGGGTCCTGCCCGAGGATGACGACTTTTGTGTCGGCGTAGCTCGTGTAGTGCAGCGCATTGAAGATCGCGTACATGTCGGGATAGATGCGCGTCGTTCGGTATTCGTTGATGAGGAATGCGCGAAGCTCGCGGTAATAAGGCTTGGCGAGCTCTTCGTTCAAATATTTCGCCCAGTCGTTATGAAAAATTTCCATTATAATATAGTCCTTTCATTTCGCTTATATCATTATAGCATAATAATCTCTTTCTTAAAAAACGCTTAAAACTCCTGCAAATCCCTTCCCTTTTCTCCGTGTAAACGATAATATATATAGAAAAGAAAGAGAAGGGGGGATACCCATGGACGAAAAGACGCAGGTACTGATCGTGGAAGATGAGAAGCGCATCGCGCGCTTTTTGCAGATGGAGCTGGAGCACGAGGGTTTCGTTACGGCGACGGAGTCCAACGGACGACGCGCCTATGAGCGGATCCTGCAGGAAAACTACGACCTCGTGCTGCTCGACCTGATGCTGCCGGAGATGGACGGACTGACCGTTTGTCAAAACGTCCGTAAGCTGTCGGACATTCCGATCATCATGCTGACGGCGAAGGACGATCTCGAGGACAAGGTGCAGGGGCTTGATATCGGCGCCAACGACTATATGACGAAGCCGTTTGCCATCGAGGAGCTTTTGGCGCGTATCCGCGCCGTGCTTCGCGCGCACAAGCCGGCGGAGTCCGCCGCGGACGGGGAGATCCTCGTGACGCGGGATCTCGTCATGTACCCGGAGCGGTACGAGGTGAAGGTCAAGGGCGAGCCGGTGGAGCTGACGAAGAAGGAGTACCAGCTGCTCGAATATCTTTTGAGGAACAAGCGCACAGTGTTGTCCCGCGACCAGATCCTTTCGACAGTCTGGGGCTACGACTATATCGGCGATACGAACGTGGTGGATGTTTATATCCGTTATCTGCGCGCGAAGATCGACGAGCGGTTTGGCGAGAAATACATACATACGATGCGGGGCGTAGGTTATGTCATCAAAGATTAAGAACCTCCGCGTCTCGACCAAGCTGATGCTCGTCATCGCGGCGATTCTCGTCAGTATCTTGCTCTTGACGAGTCTGCTCACCATTGCGGGCCTCTATTTTTCCGTCTATCATCAGGCGGAAGTCGAACTCGAGCACAGCGTATCGGAGGTGCGTCGTTCCGTTGCACGCTCGGAGACCATGACCGACGAGGAATTGCCCGAGCCGATGCCGCCGGCGGCGCAGGAGTGGGCGCAGCGGCAAAATCCGAACTGGGTGCCGCCCCCTCCGTTCTTGCGGCTGTTGTACCGCGAGGGAGTGCTGACGCCGGGCGTCGTGCTGCGCGTAAAGGACTCCGAGGGGCGGAAGATTTTCGACAGCGCGCTTCATTATCCGACGGTGGAGGAGGTCGCATCGCATATCATTCCTGACCCGCCGTTTTGGGCGAACAAGGAAATGCAGGTCGCGCGATTCGAGAATTTTTACATGTACTATGAACCGCTGACGCTGACGTGGCGCGGCGATACGTATCATCTTCACTTTATCCGCATGATCACGGCGGAGCGCGAGTTCCTGCGCGCGCTGGGGAACGGGCTCCTGCTGACGAATCTCCTGGGGATCGTGATTGCGCTTTGCGCCTGCTATTATGTCAGCCGTCGTGCCTTGGCGCCGATCCGTGCCATCACGGAGGCGGCGCGGGCCATCGAGGTGTCGGATCTGAGCCGCCGCGTGGAGACGCCGCCCGCGAAGGACGAGCTTTCGGAGCTGGTGCAGACGATCAATCACATGCTTGACCGGTTGGAAGCGGGATTTGAGCAGCAGAGGCGCTTCGTTTCGGATGCGTCCCACGAGCTGCGCACGCCGGTCACCGTCATGCTCGGGTATTCGGATATGCTGAGCCGCTGGGGGCGCGAAGACGAGGAAACGTTGGACGAAGGCATTTCCGCGATCCGCACCGAGGCGGAGAACATGAAAGCGCTGATCGAGCGCCTGCTGTTCCTTGCGCGCGCCGACCAGAAACGGCAAGTGCTGAACAAAGAGAGGATTGATTTTCAGGCGCTCGTCGCGGACGTGGCAAAGAAAGCGGAGCTTGTTGCGGGAGATCACACGCTGGCGCTGGAGGCGAACGAGCCGGGGTCGGTCTATGCGGACGAGGTGACGATGCGGCAAATGCTTCGCATATTCATTGAAAATGCGATCAAGTACACTCCCGCGGGCGGCAAGATTACCCTGTCCTCTCGGCGCGACGGCAACGCGCTTTGCGTCGAGGTGCGGGACACCGGCGTCGGTATCGCGCCCGAGCATCAGGAAAAAGTCTTCGATCGGTTCTATCGCGTGGACAGTTCCCGCACGAAAGACGGGGACGGCGTGGGCGCAGGCGGAACGGGACTCGGGCTTTCCATCGCCCGCTGGATCGCGGAAGCTCATGACGTCGATATTCATCTGGAAAGCGAGCCGGGCAAAGGCACGAC
>CACZOL010000063.1 GCA_902782705.1 uncultured Selenomonadaceae bacterium | reverse complement strand
GGAGGGGGGCAAGCCTCCCTCTCTGAGGGAGGTGTCATGCCGTAGGCATGACGGAGGGAGTTTTATCAAGATTCCCCTGTTTCCTTCTCATACAGCATCACCGTCAGCAAAAATCTCTTTTGCCCGTTTTCCTCTATTATCTGTATATTTATTTCGCCCTTGTACTTTTGGGCGCAGCGGCGAATATTCATAAGCCCCATACCATGAAGCGCTTTGTCCGGCTTGCCGGTGACTGGAAGCTCGCCCGCCTCGTCCCACGTCAGCATCCCCGTGAAATCGTTCGCTGCCTCGATGAAGAACAGGCGGCCTTTTTCATAGGAGCGGATCGAGATTTCCCGCGACGCCGCTTCCGCGGCGTTCGTCAGCGCGTTGCTCAGGATTACGCTGACGTCGTAGATGTCGAGCCGCCCATCTTTCGGATAATGGAAGTCGGCGATGAACGCGACGCCTTTTTTCTCCGCGTCGCGGCGTGCCTGATGGACGATCACGTCGATGATCGGGTGGCCCGTGTCGTCGGCAAAATCCAGCCGCGCGACGGCGTCCGTCATTTGTCCGAGGTACGCGGAAAGCTCCGTGTCGCCGCTTGGCGCAATGCGCCGCACATAAGCGGCGAGGCTTGCGATATGGTTGCGCAGGTCGTGGCGAAGCCCTTTGAGGTCGGCATAAACGCCTTGCAGCTCCTCGACCTCACGATGCACGCCCGCGACGCTCTGTTCCAAGAGCAGCCTTTTCTGTTCCTCGTCCTTCGCCTGCACCAAGCCGCGGAACAACGCCACCGACGAGACGACCATGCCGAGCAGCAAAAGGCTCGCCAGCGGCAAGAGCAGCAGTGTTTCCGGCACGCGGTCGTAGACGAGCATCAGCGCGGAATTGTCCGCCGACAGCGCCAGCATCCGCACCGTCAGGTCGATGACGAGGGCGACGGCGCAAGGGAACAGCAGGAACAGGCTTTCATGGAACTGCAGCGCGTAATCTTTCGGCGGGAAGAATCTGACAATGCCGCGCAGGCAGAGCGCGAGGAGTCCGATCTGCACGACGCGGCAGCCCGCGACGACCAAGAGCAGCGCCGCGTCGTTGGTCATTTGCATCAGGAAAAGTACCGTTTCCGCCGCGACGCCCCGCGCGACGGCTTCGTTCACCGCCCACGCCCAGGCCGGCCCCCACGCGCCGAGAGCCGCGTGTGCCAGCGGGCTGACAGCGAACCGCAAAATGTCCCAGCCGGAAGCGAAGCTCGCGGCGACGAACATTTGCCGAAATTTGTCTTTTTCAAAGAACGCGCCGGAGAGCAGGAACAGCAGCACGATCTGGGGAACGACCGCGAAAAACCGCTCATACGGTTTCCAGTCTTCCGTCAGCGCGGAAACGCCGAACTGCACGAGCGCGTAAAGCGCCGACCAGCGCAGCATCGCCCCCCGGCGGCTCTCAAAATCCGCCCGCAGGAAGTTTGCCGCGTACCAAAAGGAAAGCGCCCCCGCCGCAAACTGCACGAGAAAATCCAGCGCGTTCATCGTCATATCGGACATTCGGAATCCCCTCCGCGCCTAATAATACTATACCATAGAATGGTTTGCAAAAACCGCCGTCCGTCGCGAACGACGGCGATTTCGGCGCGAAATGCGGAAAGGAAAAAGGATTTTTAAGGGGAAGGGAGAATAATTGTAATGAAAAAACAAAATCATCGCGCTTATGGGCATAATTGTTGCGGGAATTGAGGACTGACCATGGGGAAAGAAAAGAAATCGCTTGTCCGCTCCGGGGCGGCGGAATATTTGACGTATATTGCTTCCGTCGGTAACGAAGAAAATTTTGTCGAACTTCGTTACGAGGATGAAAACATCTGGCTTACACAAAAAGCGATGGCTCAGCTTTACGATGTAACCGTGGCTGCAATCAATCAGCACATAAAAAGGATATTCGCTGACAAGGAATTGGACGAGTCGGCAGTTATTAAGAAATACTTAATAACTGCCGATGACGGCAAGCATTATCAGGCAAACCATTATAACCTGCAAATGATTATTGCCGTTGGTTTCAAGGTGAACTCCGAACGGGCGGTGCAGTTCCGCAAATGGGTGAACTATATTGCCAAGGAATACACCATCAAGGGCTGGGTCATGGACGACGAGCGATTAAAACGCGGAACGTACCTTACTGACAAATATTATGAGGAACAACTCGAAAGGATTCGCGAGATACGCGCAAGCGAACGCAAATTCTACCAAAAGGTCACGGATATTTACGCCACGGCGGTGGACTATGACAGCACGGCAAAATCCACCCGCCGCTTCTACGCTACGGTGCAGAACAAGATGCACTTCGCCGTTCACGGGCATACGGCGGCGGAATTGATTGTGGATCGTGCGGACAGCGAAAAGCCGCACATGGGACTGAGTACTTGGCAGGACGCGCCGAACGGGAAAATCAAACCGTCCGACGTTATTGTGGCGAAGAATTATTTGACCGAGGAAGAAATAAAGCAGCTCAACCGCATGGTGTCGGCTTACCTCGACTACGCTGAGGACATGGCGCAGCGCAAAATCCCCCTCACTATGGCGGATTGGGAAACGCGGCTCAACCGTTTTATTGATATGTTTGAATACGGCTTGCTCAAAGACGCCGGAAAAGTAACCGCCGAAATTGCAAAGCTTCATGCCTTGAGCGAATTTGAAAAGTATCGTGTTATACAGGACAGGGAGTATGTTTCCGATTTTGACCGGTTTATGCTGGAAAATGCAGAAAAAGCAGAACCGTAAACGAACTTTCGGAACGGCTACAGTGATTATGTAATAATGGGGAATGACATACAAAAAGCGTCCGACATGATTGCCGAACGCTTCCTTTTTCATACATGCACGACGCCGCCGCTTTTCGCGTAACGCAAATACGTCTTCACGAAATCCGCGTATTTCTTTTCCGCCAGTAAAAGCTGCTCGCCGTTTTCCAGCCGGATCGCACGCGGGCCGTAGTCGGCGATCTGCGCGAGATTGACGAGATAGCAGCGGTGACAGCGGTAAAAGCCGTCGTCCAGCGCGGCTTCCATCGTTTCCATCGAGCGGCGGATCTCATGCGCGCCTTCCGTCGTATGAATGGCGACTTTCTTGTTCCGGCTCTCCAGATAAAGGATATCGCGCAGCGCGACCTTTCGCATGATCCCGTCCAGCTTCAACAGGATATGCCGCCCCTCCCGTCGGCGCGTCGCTTCGGCTTCCGCCCAAGCGGCGCAAAGCACTTCGGCGAACTTCTTCCCGTCCACCGGTTTCACTAAATATTGAAACGCGTGAACGTCGAAAGCCTCCTCCATATAGTCCCGATAGCCCGTCACGAAAACGATGACGCTGCCTGCGACGCCCCGCTCCCGCGCGCGCAGCTCCCGCGCAACCTCCAGCCCGTCCGCGCCCTGTACGTCGAGAAAGTAAATCGCGAAATCTTCCTCCGAGCGCAAAAGCTCGTCGCCGGACGAAAAGGCGCCGAGACGCGCCTCCGGCTTTTTCTTCGCAATCATGCGCGCAAGCTCGTCGCGCAATTCTCCGTTCGGCTCGCAAACCGCGACGGAGATTCCCGCCCGCGCGTCTGAAATCACCCGCTCGTCCATGAAATCCCCCTCCGCTCTTACTATACCATAAAAAGGAGTAAAATTTCGCCGCAGGGCGCGAACGGCGGATTTTTCGGCGCGAAATCCTATGCTGTCAACGCAAAAACGCACCGACGAAAATCTCGCCGGTGCGTAAAAAACAAACCTTATCCTTTTTTACGACAGCAATAAACTGTCGCTTGTCATTTCGCTGCCCGCCGCCTGCTCGAACATTCGCAGGAGATCGGGAACGGTCAGCCGCTGTTTTTCCTCTCCGGCCACGTCGATCAGGATGCGTCCTTCGTACATCATGATCAGCCGGTTGCCCAGCGCCAAAGCGTCGCGCATGTTGTGGGTGATCATCAGCGTCGTCAGTTTTCGCCCTTCAACGATGGTTTTCGTCAGGCGAAGCACCTGCGCGGCGGTTTTCGGGTCGAGGGCCGCCGTGTGCTCGTCGAGGAGCAGGAGCTTCGGCGAGGCCATCGTCGCCATCAGGAGCGTCAGCGCTTGCCGCTGGCCGCCGGACAAGAGCCCGACTTTCGATTCCAGACGATCCTCAAGCCCAAGCCCGAGGGAAAGGAGCATCTCGCGGTATTCCTGCCGTTTTTCTTCCGACGATCCCCAGCGAAGGGAAGGCGTGCGCCCGCGCCGCTCGGCGATGGCAAGGTTCTCTTCGATCATCATGCCCGCCGCCGTGCCCATCATCGGGTCCTGGAACACGCGGCCGATGTATTTCGCGCGCCGATATTCGGGCCAGCGCGTGATGTCCTCGCCGTCGATGAAGATTTTCCCGCGGTCGACGAAAAACGTTCCCGCAATGGAGTTCATCAGCGTGGACTTGCCCGCGCCGTTGCCGCCGATGACCGTCACGAAATCGCCGGCGGCGAGATGCAGGGACAGCCCCGTCAGCGCGACTTTCTCGGTGATCGTTCCGGGATTGAAGGTCTTCGCGATGTTCTCGATTCGGAGCAATCAGTCCACCGCCCTTCTGCGCCGCTCTTTGACTTTGCCTTGGAGCAGCGGAAGCGCCAGCGCGGCGGCCACGAGGATCGCCGTGAAGAGCTTCAGGTCGTTCGGCGGCATACCCATTTGCAGCACCACCGCGATAACGATACGGTAGACGATGGAACCCAGCACCACGGAAATCAGGCAGCGCCAAAAGCTCGGCGTGCCGAACAGGACCTCGCCGATGATGACCGACGCAAGGCCGATGACGATCGTGCCGACGCCCATGCCCACGTCCGCGAAGCCGCTGGACTGCGCGACGAGCGCACCGGAGACGGCGACGAGACCGTTGGAGAGCAGGAGTCCGAGAATGATTGTCACGTCCGTATTGACGCCGTTCGCGCGGATCATGTTGGGATTGAATCCCGTGGCGCGAATCGCGGCGCCGATCTCCGTACCGAAAAACCAGTAGCAGAGCGCGCCGACCAAAAGCACGACGACAAGCCCGACGGCGAAAACGACCGTCTGCTTGTCCTCAGAAATCCAGCCGAACTGCGTGAACAGCGTATCGACGCCCAGAAGCGGCAGATTTGCTTTGCCCATGATGCGAAGGTTCACCGAGTACAGCGCAATCATCGTCAAGATGCCCGAAAGCAGCGCCGGGATCTTGAATCGCGTCGTCAAGATGCCGGTGGCGACGCCGGAGAGCATCCCCGCGAAGCATGCGACAATAATCGCCGGAATCGGGCTCCAGCCGTCGACGAGCAATTTGGCCGCCGTGGCCGCACCCAGCGGGAAGCTGCCTTCGACGGTCAGGTCCGCCACGTCGAGCACGCGAAACGTCAGATAGACGCCAATCGCAATCACAGACCAAAGCAGGCCCTGGGAAATGGTTGGGATGATTAAGTCCAAAGTAACTTTGCTCCTAACAATATTTTACTCAACGATTTCCGCCGATTTCTTCAGGTCATCGGGAATCTTGACGCCGAGTGCGTCTGCATTTTTCTTGTTGATGCTCGCCTTCAGGTCTTTCGCGGTCTGGATCGGCATGTCGGCGGGCTTTTTCTTGCCGTCGAGGATATCCGCGCCCATCTCGCCCGTCTGGAGGCCGAGTTTATAATAGTCGATGCCATAGGTCGCAAGGCCGCCGGCCTTGACCATGTTCGCTTCACCGCAGATGACCGGTTTCTTCGCCGGATCGGTGACAGAGAGCAACGTCGGCATCGCGCTGGCCAGCACGTTGTCCGTCGGCGCGTAGAAAGCGTCGACTTTCGTGTTCAGGCTCTGCGCCGCCTGCTGAAT
>CACZOL010000062.1 GCA_902782705.1 uncultured Selenomonadaceae bacterium | reverse complement strand
GGGATCGAGACGCTCGGCGATGCGGTGAATCTGGATCAGATGATCGGATAAGAGGGCAAAATGAACGTAGGGGGATTTGGGGATGAAGGCGAAATTCTTCCGTAGGCTGTCTCTTGGGGTAGCGGCAGCCGTCATGCTTGGCGCATGGGGAGGAACGGCAGATGCGGCTCCGTCGCTGTCAAGACCGGGCGAGGAGATCGAGAAATCGCAGCCGCAGGCGGACGCGAAGGTGGAGAGCAATTTGCCCGCCGCGTCGGAAGCGCCGGAGGTTCGTTTCACGATTTCAAATGTGCGGCTGGACGCGCAGGAGCTGAAGCTGAATAAAGAGGTTTTGGCGCGCATTTTGTCTCAGAGCGTGGGCGTGGAGACGACGCTGTCCGCGTTTAATCAGACGGTGGACAAGGTGACGGCGTATTGCCGCTCCAACGGCTATCCGGCTTCGGCGGCGTATTTGCCCGTGCAGGAGAGCAAGGACGGCACGGTGACGATCAAGGTGATCCCGGGCCGGTACGGCGAGGTGCGGATCGAGAACAACAGCCGTCTTTCGGAGCGCGTGATTCGCGGATTCTTACACGGGCTGAAAAAGGGCGACATCATCCGCACGGCGTCTTTGGAGACGGCGCTGTATTCGATTTCCGATATTTCCGGCGCGAAGGCGATCGGCGTTCTGAGTCCGGGCAAGGATTTCGGGACGAGCGATTTGACGGTGCGCGTGGAGGACGGCAAGCGGTCGAATACGGTATTGTACGCGGAGAACTATGGCTCGAAGTCTTCGGGCGAGTATCGGTTCGGCGTGCAGGAGAGCCTGTACAATGTCGGAGGCACGGGGGCGCGCATCAATGTGGGCGCGATGACGTCCAATGATAAGCTGCACAATTATTATGTCAACTATGAAACGGTGGTCGGACACGGCGGCACGAAGCTCGGCCTCGGATTCAGCCGTATGGATTATACGCTCGGCGGCGCGATGCGCACGCTCGGGGCGAACGGTACGGCGCACACCATCAGCCTTTTCGGCAGCCGCCCGATTTTCCATCTGGACGATCGGAAGCTGGAATGGCGGTTCGGGTATGATTACCGCAAGCTGAAGGACGATCTCGATCAGTTCCCGTCGCTGAATTCCACGAAGCATTCGCACGGCGTTCATGTCGGAATGGAAGGCTATAACCGCTGGCAGGGCACGTATCTGGATTACAGCGCGACGGTGACGGCGGGAACGCTGGCAGGCGAGTCGGAGCGGGCGAAGGAGTTTACGCGGCAGACGCGGACGGACGGTTCTTTCGCGAAGGCGGAAGCGACGGTGACTGGCGTGCAGGCGCTCGGGCATCAGACGGATATTATGTTGAAGCTTTCCGGGCAAACGGCGTTCAGCAATCTCGACAGCTCGGAAGAAATGTATCTCGGCGGCGCCAACGGCGTGCGCGCGTATCCGCAGGGCGAGGCGTCCGGCGACGAGGGCGTGCTCGGCACGTTGGAGCTCCGGTATCATACGAAGCTGCCGGGGCTGACGCTCAGTACGTATTTCGACGCGGGCACGACGCGCATGATGCACAGTACGCCGAGGGGCTTTGTCAACGGCACGACGACGCTGAAAGGCTGGGGCGTCGGCGTCAGCTATACGAGGCCGAACGACTGGTTCGCGCGGTTTGACTATGCGCGCAGAATCGGCGGCTTTGAGAATATGTCGAGCGACGCGAAGTCGAAGGACCGGATGTGGTTCATCTTAGGAAAGATATGGTGAGCGGATTTATTCTTCGCAATATCTGGTAATCTTTTGAATTGGCTGTCGCCATTTTCCGGTATTTTTCAGAAATGTATTGACTTATCCATAGCACGGTGCTATGATGGCTTTGTCAGAAGATGACATTGAAAAGTGAATAATGATTGGATTGGGTGTCGAAGACTTAATAGAAAAGCCGGTGCAAGGCCGGCGCGGTCCCGCCACTGTATCAGGGAGCGACTTTGCAATAGTCCACTGGGGAATACCTTGGGAAGGCGCAGAGAAGCGATGAACTGGAGTCAGGAGAACTGCCCGATCGACGATCACCGTTTGAACCTGCGAGGGATGGGGAAGGGGATTGAAGAAAGCGCTTCGACGAAGCGGCCCGATTTCGGGCTATTTTCATCGTGCTTTTATTGCTCTTTTCCGTTCGCGGGAAAGAGCTTTTGTTTTTGTCACAAGGTTTTTCCCTATGGTTTCAGCTCCATAGGGAAGCACTGCTCATACATTTCATTCATTTTTATCGGGCTGCTTTGCGGCCCGGGCCGGAGGGCTTTCCTCCGGCCTCCCTCCTCTTTTTTTGAGGGACGGTTTTTATTTTGTCGAAAGGTTTTCTCCATGGTTTCAGCTCTATGGAGAAACATTGCTCATACATTTTTTCTCGACGCCGCGTTTGCGGCGGGCCTCCGGAGCGGATTTCGGCGGCTTCCCTTTTTCAGCGACGCTTTAGTGCGATTGTCGCCCTTAAGCGTGATTTATATTCCGCTTCATGCGGGGAAAGAAAGGTGGACAGATTATGAGCACAAAAGAACGCAAGATTTTAGAGCCATTGAAGATGCCGAAAGCAGCAAGCCCGGCTTCTCGCGGCGTCGAAGAGGAATGGTGTGCAGATCCGACTCTCTCGACGGTGGAATTGACGCCGCTTGAAGCGAGGCTCGCTGCGAAGAGCCCTGAGCTCTTGGAGGGGCTGAAGAAGCTTCGTGCGGCCATCGGCGAGGAGGCGTACGCGAAACATATTTCGGAGCTTCCGAATCTGACGCGGAACGCGCAGTCGGTTCTTGTGGTGGCGAAGAGCTTTATGCAGCGGTCGCTTTTGGAGCGCGACTTTATCCCGAAGTTTCGGGAGGCATTCGGCGTGGCGGACGTCCGCGTCGTCGTGTAACGGCTTTTGCGGCTTTTTCCAGGTGAAAAGGCTGAAAATATGCAAATCAGCAAGATAGGAGAGGGTTATTCATGAGGAAATCTTGGAAGAATCTTTTAGCGGCTTCTCTGGCATGCACTACTTTGGTCGGCTTCTCGGCGACGGCTTCGGCGGCGTACACGCTGAGCGAAGAGGTCAAGGCTCCGACGCCCGCTTTGAAGCAGGCGGCGCAGATCGGCGTGCTGGTGCACTCGACGCCTGAGCTCCAGAACCTTGAGAACAATGACGCGATCGTGGTCATGAGCTTCGGCACGACGTACAAAGAGACGCGCGCGAAGACGATCGACGCGACGGTTGCCGCGATCCAGGCGGCGCATCCGGGCGTGAAGGTGGTAACTGCGTTTACGTCGCATATTATCATCGACCGCATCCAGGCGAAGGAAGGCATCAAGTATCCGACGCCGGAGGAAGCGCTGGAGCAGCTGAAAGAAGAAGGTTATACCCGCGTAGCGCTGACGTCTCTGGACGTTATTCCGGGCATGGAATATGCGTATGACACGGCTGTGTTCAACCAGTATAAGAATGAGTTCAAGAAGATGACGCTGGGCGAGCCGCTCATGTACTGGATGGGTCAGGAAGAGCAGCGCGACGACGTCCTTGATTTCGTCAAGGCGCTTCAGTGGGAGCTGAAGGATGCGAAGCTGGCGAAGGACGAGGCTGTGCTCTTCATGGCGCACGGCACGCCGCATCCGGCGAACGCTTATTATCCGGTCATCAACAGCCGCTTCCATCTGACGACGCCGCCGATGCGGAATGCGTACGTCTATACGGTCGAGGGCTGGCCGAATTTGGAGAACGCCATTCACCGCCTGAAGAGGAAGGGCTACAAGAAGGTACTTTTGGTTCCGATCATGATGGTGGCCGGCGATCACGCGACGAACGACATGGCGGGAGCCGAGCCGGATTCGCATAAGTCGATCCTGGAGAAAGAGGGCTTCAAGGTCCGCACCTATCTGCATGGTCTCGGAGAGAACCCGGAGATTCGCAATCTTTATGTTGCGCGCGCCAACGAGGCGTGGGACGCTTTGCAGGCAAAATAAGAGTATGATTTGAAGGAGGAGAGCTGCCGACAGATTTTTTCTGCGGCAGCTCTTTTTGACACGAATGGACATGAAGCAGGAGAGAGCGGAATATTTGCAGCCGCCGATGCGAATGGCAGGCAGTTTTGGAGATATCGCGGAGCTGGAGTATATGCTGACCGCGTATTTTCATCTGCGCGTAATCGAGCCTTGGGATTTGGAGACGATCAAGGCGAAGGTCAGGAAGTGCGCGGCGGCTTGTCATTTTTCGGACGACTCGGAGGAATGGGAGTTTGACGCTTACGCGGCGATGCTCTATCGGACGGTTTGCGAGCTGAAGCACAGTCCGATTCGCACGGGACTCGCGGAGGGGCCGCTTCCTGCGGGCGAGGCGCGTGTCGAGTATCTGGCGCTTCTGGCGCATGAGGGCTACGGCGCGTCCGGCGAATTGCTTCGTTTTTTCGCGGATGCGGAAGGATATACGCCGGAGGAGCTTTGCGAGCATCCGGGGCTGATGACGGAAGCCGGACAGACGTGCGGGCAGTTCTATGACGCGCTGCTTGATCGCCTGCGCGCTCTTTTTGCTGTCATGGATGCGGAGGATTATTCACGGGCGTCGGCATATACGGCGGCGAAAAATGACGCGTGCGAAAATCGCGCTGCACTGACGGATTTGCTTTTACGCGTCGCAGCGGAGGCGACGGAATACTTTGCAGCGGAGAGGATGTTTTCGGCGCGCTGCGAGTGGCCGCGCCGTATGCGGACGTCGTTCGACGACGCGGAGGAGATTCGACGCCGTTTCCGCAGCGAGGCGATGAATCCGCTTTTCATCGAAGGCGTGGCGGTGCACGGGCGACGCGGCGCGATGGCGCTGGCGGCGTATGTGGCGCGAAGCTGTCAATGGGACGCGCTTTGTCACGGACTGGACGGCTGGATGTACGAGGCGCTGGCACGGACGTACGCGCTTCATCCGGCGGTGCAGCGATGGCTGCGTGAATCCTGCCCGGGGGCGCTTCGTCATTTGACGGGGAGTCTTATCGCCGCGACGCGCGGGTCGCGCTGGCGCGCAAGCTTGAAGACGCGCACGGAGCTTTCGTGGCTGTATCGTTCGCTGGAGCAGCCGAAAAGGATCCGGCGCGAGCGCGCAAAGGCGAATCGGGAACAGGCGTAAGAAAAACAGAACGGCGGCACGAAAAATGTGTCGCCGTTTTTTGTCGAAAATATATGTTACAATACATAGGATTGGGGAGGGAGATTGTTATGAGTCGTTGGCTTGTCGTTTATTCTTCTGTTACGGGAAATACGAAGAAGGTCGCCGAGGCGTTTTGCGAAGCGGTAGGCGGGACGCTGACGCGGGTGGAGGACGCGGGGACGCCGGAGGGATATGATGCGGTGGCGGTCGGCTACTGGCTTTGGCGCGGCGGTCCGGATCCGAAGACGGCGGCGTATCTTTCACAGCTGACCGGCGTGCATGTGGCGCTCATGGAGACCCATTCGGCGGACAACCGCAGCGAGCATTCGGTGACGGCGTTTGCGCGGGCGGCGGCATGTCTCGGGAAGGACTGCCGCGTGTTGAATGTGTTCGAGTGTCAGGGACAGGTGCCGGAGGCTGTGCGTGAGAAGCGCGCGAAACTTGCGGCGAACGATCCCCACGCGAAATCGCAGGGCTGGAAAAATTCCATCGGTCACCCGGACGAAGCCGATCTCGCAGAGGCAAAAGAGTTTGCGCTGCGGACGGATAAGAAGCTCGCCTATTATTTGAAAAAAGGAAATGCTTGACGCTGACACAAGAAACAGATAAAATATAGACAAAGAAAAGGTGCTGCCGGTAAACGGTCAGCCCATATAGTTGAGTCACAGAATGACCGCACTAGTTGGACCTGGGGCGGTCATTTCTGTTTATTGGCACTAAGGCCAAGTGTATATCCGACGGCGAATATTGTTGCCGTATAGCCGAGAACGGCCAAAAGCTCCAATATCGTCATGGCATCAACTCCCTCCTTTCGTAGATTCCCTTTCAGGTTTCTATGTTATCGGAGGGTCACAGTCCCTCCGTGGAGGGCCAACCACCTACCATTTATGGCAAACACCTTTTCGGAACAAATTGTAGCATAATAAAAGAGAACATGCAAGCGGAATTGCGCTGCGTCGAGTTTGCATTGACAGTTTTCCTGTCTTTCGCTATGATGTAGAGAAGAATGTATGTCGGGAGATGATTGCTGTATGAAGGTTTCTATTATAATTGGAAGCGATTCGGATTGGCCGGTCATGAAGCCGGCGGCGGAGACATTGAAGCAGTTCGGCGTGGAGGCCGAGGTGACGGTGGCTTCGGCGCATCGGACGCCGGCTCGTGTGGAGCAGCTTGTGAAGACGGCGCCGGAACGCGGCGTTGGCGCTTTTATCGCGGCGGCCGGCGGCGCGGCGCATTTGGCGGGCGTAGTGGCGAGCCACACGGTTCTGCCGGTTATCGGCGTACCCATTAACGCGACGCCGCTGAACGGTCTGGACGCGCTTTTGGCGACGGTGCAGATGCCGTCGGGAATTCCCGTTGCGACGATGGCGGTGAACGGCGCGAAGAATGCCGCGCTTTTTGCCGTGCAGATTCTTGCGGGCCAGGACGCCAAGCTTGCGGAGAAGCTCAAGGAGCATCGGGAGAATTTGGCGAAGGAAGTCGAGAAAAAAGCAGCCTATGTCGCATCTCAGCTTTGAGATGGAACACGGGCTGCTTTTTGCACTTTAATACTTATCTCAGGCCATAATTTTAAGTTAATTAAAATTTTGAACTGAGATACGCCTGCTTCGCAGGCTGCATTTGCGCCTGCGGCGCAAATGACGTCTCATGCAATCTCGGTAAAGATTTAAAGATCTTAACTGAGATTAGTATAAAATAAATGGAGGAACAAAACAGAATGGAAAAGAAAGAAGCTCTTTACGAGGGTAAAGCAAAGATCATGTACGCGACGGACAAGGCCGACGAGCTGCTCGTCTATTACAAGGACGACGCGACGGCGGGCAACGGCGCGAAGAAGGGGACCATCGCCGACAAGGGCGTGATGAACAACAAGATGACGGAGTTCTTCTTCAAACTGCTGGAGAAGGAAGGCGTCAAGACGCATCTCGTTCAGGTGACGAGCGACCGTGAGATGCTGGTCAAGAAGCTCGACATGATCCCGCTGGAAGTCATCGTGCGAAACGTGGCGGCGGGCAGCTTTTCCCAGCGTTTCGGCGTGAAGGAAGGGACGCCGCTGAAGATTTCGACGGTGGAGTTCTGCTATAAGAACGACGATCTGGGCGATCCGTTCATGAATAATTATCATATCGCGGCGCTCGGGCTCGCGACGGCGGAGGAAGTCGCCGAGGTCGAGAAGCTGGCGCTGAAAGTCAACGATGTTCTCAAAGCGTTTTTGAAGCAGAAGAAGGTCGATTTGATCGATTTCAAGCTGGAATTCGGTCGTCTCAACGGAAAGATCGTGCTCGGCGACGAGATTTCGCCGGATAATTGCCGTTTCTGGGACAGTGACACCCATGAGAAGCTGGACAAGGATCGTTTCCGTCGCGACCTCGGCAACGTGGAGGACGCGTACAAGGAAATGCTGCGCCGACTGACGGGCGAGGAGCGCTGAAATGGCGGCTAAACTGACGTATCGCGACGCGGGCGTCGATATTGACGCGGGCAATCGTTCCGTACAGCTCATCAAGGACAGCGTGCGGGCGACGTATCGCCCGGAGGTGCTTGGCGATCTCGGCGGATTCGGCGGACTTTTTGCCCTCGATACGAAAAAGTACAAGGAGCCTGTTTTGGTTTCCGGTACGGACGGCGTCGGCACGAAGCTGAAGCTTGCGTTTATGTTGAACAAGCACGATACCGTCGGACAGGACGCGGTGGCGATGTGCGTCAACGATATTCTCGTGCAAGGCGCGGAGCCGCTCTTTTTCCTCGACTATCTGGCGGTGGGAAAACTCGATCCCGAGCAGGTGGCGACAGTCGTGAAGGGTGTTGCGGCGGCCTGCAGGGAGTCCGGCTGCGCGCTGATCGGCGGCGAGACGGCGGAGATGAGCGGCTTTTACCCGAACGGGGAGTACGACATCGCAGGATTTGCCGTCGGCGCCGTGGAGAAATCCGAAATTATCACGGAAAAACGCGTACAAGAGGGCGACGTGCTGATCGGTTTGCCGTCCAGCGGCCTTCATTCCAACGGATTCTCCCTCGTGCGGAAAATCGTTTTCGAGGTCAAAGGATTCAAGGGCGACGAGCGTATCGCGGAGCTTGGCGACAAGACGCTGGGCGAGGTTTTGCTGACGCCGACGCGTCTGTATCCGCGCGTTTGCCTGCCTTTGATTCGTGATTATCATCTGCATGGTATGGTGCATATCACCGGCGGCGGGTTTTACGATAATATTCCCCGCGCGCTGCCGGATGGGTTCGGCGTGGAGATCGATACGTCCGCGTGGGCGATGCCGCCGATTTTCCGGCTTTTGCAGCAGTGGGGCGACGTCGAGTGGCCGGAGATGTACCGGACCTTCAATATGGGCGTCGGCATGATCCTGATGGTCGGCGCGGAGGACGCGGACGCGGTGAGGTTGGCGCTGGACAAGGCGGGCGAGACGTCGTACCGGATCGGCCGCGTGACGCGAAGTGGCGAAGTAGTGCTCAAAGGCGGCGTGTTCCATGGCTAAAGAGATATTGGGCGTACTTTGTTCGGGACGCGGCACGAATTTGCAGTCCATTTTGGCGGCGGTTGAAAGCGGCGATATTTCCGCGCCGGTCGGCGTAGTTCTGACGGACAAACCAGACGCGAAAGCACTGGAACGCGCAGAAAAAGCGGGAATCCCGCATTTTTGCGTCGACCGCAAACAGTATGCGGACAAGCAGACCTTTGAAGAGGCGCTTGTGGAAAAGCTGCGCGCGCACGGTGTTACTTTGGTGATCCTTGCGGGTTTCATGCGGATTTTGAGTCCGTACTTTGTGCACGCGTTTCCGGGGCGTATCTTAAACATCCACCCGTCGCTTTTGCCGTCCTTCGGCGGCGCGCACGCGCATCGCGACGTGCTGGCATACGGCGTGAAGGTGTCGGGCTGCACGATCCATTTTGTCGACGAGGGGATGGATTCGGGGCCGATTATTTTGCAGACGGCGGTGCCGGTGCTGGACGGCGACGATGAGGATACGTTGGCGGCGCGGGTTTTGGAGCAGGAGCACAAGCTGTATCCGAAAGCGATCGCGCTGTTCTTGGATGGGAAATTGAAGATCGAAGGCCGTAAAGTGCGGATTTTAGAATAATTAGGAGGGCGCGTTTATGAAAATCAAGCGGGCTTTAATCAGTGTTTCAGATAAGACCGGAGTGGTGGAATTCGCGCGGAAATTGTCGGCGGCGGGCGTGGAGATCGTTTCCACCGGCGGCACGATGCGCGCGCTGAAAGAGGCGGGGATTCCCGTGCTTTATGTCAGCGATGTGACGGGATTTCCGGAGATCATGGACGGACGCGTGAAGACGCTGAATCCGTATATCCACGGCGGTATCCTCGCGGTGCGCGACAATCCTGTACATCAGCAGGCGATGAAGGAGCACAAGATCACGGGGATCGACCTTGTGGCGGTCAATCTCTATCCGTTCAAAGAAACGATCGCGAAGCAGGGCGTGACGCTGGAGGAGGCCATCGAGAATATCGACATCGGCGGGCCGGCGATGATTCGCGCGGCGGCGAAGAATTTCAAGTTTGTCACGGTGGTGACGAATCCTGCGCGATACGACGAGGTGGCCGAGGCGATTCTTTCCGAGGGAACGACCAGCGGAATGCTTCGCATGCGGTTGGCGCAGGAAGCGTTCGCGCACACGGCGGACTACGACGCGCATATTCAGGCGTATTTGAAGGCGCAGATTGAGAAGTAAGAGTTAAGAGCAGCCCGTTCTTGTATTCTCGATATAGGAGAGATGTGATATGAACATTCTTTTGATCGGCAGCGGCGGCCGCGAGCATGCGCTGGCGTGGAAGCTCAGTCAAAGCAAACACACGGATAAGCTGTATGCCGTTCCGGGCAATCCGGGCATCGCGCAGTTTGCCGAGTGTATTTCCGGCGTTTCTGTCGAGGACAACGACGCGATTGTCGCGTTAGCGAAGGAGAAAAATATCGGCCTTGCGGTGGTAGGTCCGGAGGTCCCGCTTGTAAACGGCGTCGTGGACGCGCTGACTGCGGCAGGGATCAAGGCTTTCGGCCCGACGAAAGACGCCGCCGAGCTGGAGGGATCAAAGGTCTACGCGAAGCTCATCATGCGCCGTTATAAGATACCGACGGCACGCAGCGAAGTCTTCGGCGACCCGTCCCGCGCCCATGTTTATGTTCGGCAGATGCGCCAGCCTTTTGCTATCAAGGCGGACGGACTCGCGGCGGGCAAGGGCGTCATCTTGACGAAGACGGCGGACGAGGCCGTTGAGGCGATCGATCTTTTAATGAAGGAAAAAGCTTTCGGCGATGCCGGAAATCGCGTCGTCATCGAGGAATTCATGGAGGGCGAGGAGGCGTCGGTACTGGCGTTCACCGACGGAGAAACGATCGTGGCGATGCCCGCGTCGCAAGACCACAAACGCGTGAACGACGGCGACGAAGGTCTCAACACGGGAGGCATGGGAGCTTACGCGCCCGCGCCGGTCATGACGCCGGAGCTTTCCGAGCGCGTGATGGAGGAGATCCTCAAACCGACCATCGAGGGTATGAAGAAAGAAGGGCGTCCGTATAAAGGCTGTTTGTATGCGGGGCTGATGATTACCGCGAAAGGACCGAAGGTCGTAGAGTTCAACGCCCGATTCGGCGATCCTGAGACGCAAGTCGTGCTTCCGCTTTTGAAGAGCGATCTCGTCGAGGTCATGCTGGCCTGTGTCGACGGCAAGCTGGCGGATACGACCGTCGAGTGGTCGGATGATGCGGCGGTTTCGGTGGTCATGGCGTCCGGCGGCTATCCGGGCGAATATGAAAAAGGAAAGGCGATCCAAGGCGTCGCCGATGCGGAGGCGAACGGAGCGCTGGTATTCCATGCGGGGACGGCGGAAAAGAACGGCGGGCTTGTCACGGCAGGCGGCCGCGTACTGAACGTCGTCGGCGTTGCGAAGGATATTCGCGCGGCTGTGGATAAAGCGTATGCGGGCGTCAAGAAGATCTCTTTCGACGGTGCGCACTACAGAAAAGACATCGCATATCGCGCGTTGGACCGGCTGAAATAACTTTTTCGTTTCTCCCCGTTGCATTCGCGTATACGATATGATATAATCCCTTGCAGTGTGAAAACGCACGCATATTGAGCGCCGTACTGTTCCTTGGATTTCAAGGTAAATCGGCGGATGAGATATGCGGAGGAAAAAAACAGGAGGTTTCAAATCATGGCAGTCATTTCAATGAAGCAGTTATTGGAAGCGGGCGTCCACTTCGGTCATCAGACGCGCCGTTGGAATCCGAAGATGGCGAAGTACATCTTCACGGAACGCAACGGTATTTACATCATTGACCTGCAGAAGACGGTCCGCAAGGT